>DATEGR010000263.1:0-9022 GCA_035279985.1 Verrucomicrobiia bacterium | reverse complement strand
CTTTACGCCGAACGCGCGTTGCGCGCCGGGGCGATGGGTTATGTGATGAAACACGAACCCGCCAAGACCGTAAAAGTCGCTATTCGGAAAGTGCTGGGGGGAGATATTCATTTAAGTGACAAGATGTCCGCCACGATGCTCGCCAAATTCATGCTCGGTAACCGGACCAGTCAGCCGGTGTCGCCGATCGAAACGTTAAGCGACCGGGAACTCGAGGTTTTTCGGATGCTGGGAGAGGGCAAGGCCACCCGTCAAATTGCCGAGGAACTCAACCTGACCATTACCACCATCAATTCCTTCCGCAACCGGATCAAGGAAAAGCTCAACCTGAAGAACTCCACCGAGTTGATTCTGCATGCTGTGCAATGGGTTCGCGAAGGCATTACCAAAATATAAACGCAAACGTTTTCCGTTAAGTTTCCGGGGTTGAACCCGGCATCATAGCCTTGCCGCTCTTGACTTTGCCATTCTTCGTTGAATCCCGATGGCTGGACACAACCTGCCTCAGTTGGTCTTAAAACGACATCAGGGTAAGCTGATTCGGTATATTACTCGCTGTGGGCTGCCATGCTCTAAAAGTCAAAATTCTCTGCGCACGTCTTGCCGCCATGCCTCGTCGCTTGGCAAAGATGTTAATATTAAGTAAAATTTAAAGAGATGATTTGTCGTTCTAAAAAAGTCTTCTGCCGATGGGTTGGGCATGGATTGGCATTGGCCGTTGTTTTTTTTAGCTGGCTCACGGCGATCAACGCAAGTGCCGTGGATGATTATGTCGCGCCCCGATTGTCGATCGGCCAAAATGAGAATGGCCAATTGGAGGTGTTCCGGGTTGGAACGGAGGGTGAATTATGGCACCGTTGGCGGAAAGCTTCCAATGGCGCCTGGTCCAGCTGGTCCAGCTTGGGAGGCTCGCTGTTATCAGGTATTGCCGTGGTTACCAATGGCGAGGGGCAGATGGAGGTGTTTGCCGTGGATCGTGCGAGCCAGGCGCTCGAGTGCATCCATCAATCGACGACCAACAGTCTGAATTGGTCGTCCTGGACCAACCTGGGAGGCGGCTGCGAACCGCCGGTGGCGGTTGGTCAGGACCTGGACGGGCGTTTGGCAGTCTTTGCCGTGGACGCCAGCACGCACGGAATCCGGTACCTGTGGCAGACAGATCTGCACGGGGGATGGTCCGGTTGGTCGGCGCTGGACGGATCATTCCGGCCGGGATTGGTGGTGGCCCGAAATCGGGACGGCCGATTGGAACTTTTCGGCCTGGCGGCCGATGACGGAACTTTGCGGCATTGTTGGCAGCTTGAGCCGAACACCACCAATGATTGGTCAGGCTGGGCCGGCCTCGGCGGATCCATTCTGCCGCAGTTCGTGGTCGGCCAAAACGCAGCGGGGCGCCTGGAGGTTTTTGGAGTCAATGCTACCAATCACGCGGTCAACCGGATTTGCCAAACGGTGGCCGCCAGCAGCACGAATTGGACGCCGTGGCTTGATTTCGGTGGAACGGTCAAAGCCGGCCTTTCCGTGGGGCAAAGCGGCGATGGGCGGCTGGAAGTCTTTGCCGTCAACGCGGAGGATTCGATGCTGCTGCACCGATGGGAGGATTTTGTGAATGGTTCCGACGTCTGGTCGCATTGGACCAGTTTGGGAGAAACGTCTCTGCCTTGTCCGGCAGTGGGATGCGATGAGGATGGCGATCTGGAAGTGTTTGCGGTCAATCCGACGAACAACGATTTTATTCGTTACCGCCGGCAGATCAGTGCGGCCAGTGATTGGCTGGACTGGTCCAGTCTGGATCAACCCGCCCTGGGATACACCGCGCGCGCCTGGCAGGTGGACGAGGGGCTTCCGGACAATCTGGTTCAAGCCATCGCCCAGACTCCCGATGGCTATCTTTGGGTGGGCACACGGGCCGGGTTGGCGCGGTTCGATGGCTTTCAGTTCTCGCGTTACGATGCCCGGAACACACCCGCGATAAAAAATTCCTCCATCACGGCGCTCTATACCAGCGGCGATGGAGCGCTTTGGATTGGTACGGCCGGGGGGGGAGTGGCCCGTTTGAAGGATGGTGTGTTTACCCACTTCGGCCGGGCTGACGGCCTGGCCGGGGATGACGTGCGGGTGATTTATGAAAGTGAAGAGGGTTCGCTTTGGATTGGTACGACCACGGGAATGAGCCGGTATCGGAACAAGAGATTCGTAAATTATACGGAAAAAAACGGCCTGTCCTCGGACGTGGTCAGCTGCATTTATCAGGATCGTGATGCCAATTTGTGGATCGCGACGGGGAAGGGGTTGAATCGCTTGAAAAAGGACGGGACGATGGACTCGTTTACCATGCCTAACGGATTGCCGAATAACTCCGTCCGGGTCATCTGCCAGGACAAAGGCGGCAGGATTTGGATTGGTTCGAACAATGGATTGTTGTGGTACGATCAATTTTGGGGAAATCATTTTTACGCCTATAATGCCAGGTATGGTCTTTCCGACACCTTTGTGAGTGCCATCTCTGAGGACCAGAATGATAATCTGTGGGTTGGCACTTACAGCGGTCTCAATCGCTTTTATGACGGCCGTTTTTATCCGCAGTTCGACAATGAAGGTCTGCCGTTCAGCAAGGTGAACGCTCTTTTCGGAGACAGCGAAGGCGATTTGTGGGTCGGTACCCAGGAGGGGTTGATCCGGCTCACGCCAAAATGCTTTTCCACCTATACCAAGCAACAAGGGCTGACTCACAACAACATCATGTCCGTGCTGCAAGACCGGAGGGGAGACCTGTGGATTGGAACGTGGGGCGGGGGGGTGGATCAATTGAGTGGCGAGAAAGTCACCGCTTACGCCCCCACCAACGGTCTCTCGCAGGATTTGATTCTCTCACTTTGCGAGGCCGACGATGGCAGCATCTGGGCCGGCGCGGATTTTGACGGCGGATTGACCCGATTGAAGAACGGAAAAGACACCCATTACACGTGGCGGGACGGGCTGATCAACGCGCGGGTGCAGGTGCTCCACGCCGATCGGGCCGGGAATCTTTGGATTGGAACCAGCCAGGGATTGTCCTGCCTGAAAAACGGAAAATTCACCACGTATACCGTCAGGGACGGACTGGCCGGAAACAGCGTCCGGGCCATCATTGAAGACCCTGCGGGCGTTCTTTGGTTCGGAACGGAAGGCGGCTTAAGCCGTTTCCAGGACGGACGGTTCGTCAACTTCAAGACCCGGGAAGGGCTTTCGGACGATGCGGTGATCGCGCTCTATCAGGATCAACGAGGCACACTTTGGATCGGGACCGATGGCGGTGGCTTGAACAAGTACCAGGGCGGCCGGTTCACCGCCTATACCAAACAGCAGGGACTGTTTAGTGATGTGATTTTTTCAATCCTGGAGGATGCTGAAGGTTGGTTGTGGATGAGTTGTCCGCAAGGCGTGTTCCGTGTCCGCGAAAATGATTTGGCAGCCCTCGATCAAGGCCGGCTCATGACGATTTCCAGCATTGTGTACGGCAAAGCCGATGGCATGGAAAGCCCGCAATGCAATGGTGCCGGCAAGCCGTCCGCCTGGAAATCGAGCGATGGCCGGCTCTGGTTTCCCACCAGCAAAGGACTGGTGGCGGTGGATCCCCAGGCGGTCAGAATCGACCGGAACCCGCCGCCGGTCTATATCGAACAGGTGGTGGCCGACCGGAAACCGCTGTTGTCCGGCGGCACGCCCGGCGCGGAGGCCGCGCTGTCGCCGGAGGGCGCTTCGATCCTGCGGATTCCCCCCGGGCATGGTGAATTACAATTCCAATATACCGCCTTGAACCTCGCCGCCCCGGAAAAGAGCCGCTTCGAATACAGACTGGACAAAATTGATTCGGACTGGATTGATGCCGGAACGCGGCGCACGGCGTATTACAACAACCTGCCTCCGGGCACCTACCAGTTCCGTGTCAAGGCGTGCAACCAGGACGGCGTTTGGAATGAAACCGGGGCTTCCCTGTCCGTTGTGTTGCTGCCGTATTACTGGCAAACGTGGTGGTTTCGCAGCCTGGGGGTGCTGACCATCATCGGCAGTGTCGGTGGCCTTGCACTTTATGCCACCCGCCGACGGATGCAGCGCAAACTGGCCCGGTTGGAGCAGCAACATGCCATCGAAAAAGAACGCGGTCGAATTGCCAAAGACATGCACGATCAAATCGGCGCCGGGTTGACGCAGATCGGGTTATTGAGTGAATTTGCCCGGCGGGATGCGGATCGAAATGGTGATGCCAGGGTTCACGCGGAAAAAATCTACGAGGTCGCGCACGAACTGGCGCAGACTTTGGATGAAATCGTCTGGATGGTGAATCCCCGGAATGACACGCTCCACAAACTCGGACTTTACCTGGCGGCTTATGCGGAAGAATTTTTTCAGGCGACGGATATCCGCTGCCGGCTGGATATTCCGCCGGGCCTGCCCGCCTGTCCGCTCTCGGCCGAGTTGCGGCACAACCTGTTTTTGACGGTCAAGGAAGCCCTCAACAATATTGTCAAACATTCGCAGGCCTCCGAGGCGCATGTCCGGCTGGTGCTGAAACATTCCCAATTGGAGATAGTCATTGAGGACAACGGCACGGGCTTCTCCTTCGATACGGCCAGGTTGTCCCGGAACGGCCTTTCCAACATGAAGGAACGGATTGAGGAAATCGGCGGAACCTTCGAGCTTTCCACCCGGCCGGACAATGGAACTCGCATTTGTCTGCGGACTCCGATAAAAGGTGTGGGCGAGCCCCTGAATAAAAACCATGAACCAGCGTGAACATCGGTTGCGGTTGAACATTGTCCGGAGGCAACCGGTTCAGCCCTGACCTGTCTCTGCCATCATGCCCATCAATGTTTCCATAATTGAAGATGACCGCCGCGTCCGGGAAAGTCTGGCCGTCCTGATCAACGGCGCGGACAACCTCCGCTGTATCAGCACTTACGCCACCGGCGAAGAGGCGTTGCAGAAGATCGGCCACAAACCACCGGAGGTGGTGTTGATGGACATCAATCTGCCCGGCATCTCCGGCATCGAGTGCGTGCGAAAATTGAAGGCGCAGCTGCCGAAATTGCAAATTCTCATGCTCACGATGTATGAAGATGATGAGAAGGTTTTTCAATCGCTGGTGGCCGGTGCCAGCGGCTATCTGGTCAAGCGCACGCCGCCGGCGGAATTGCTCCGGGCCATCGGGGAAGTTTACACCGGCGCCTCGCCCATGTCGGGGAAGATTGCGCGCACTGTGGTTGAGTATTTCCAGAAGCTGAAAACGGATTCTCCCCAGCAGCAATACCTTTCCAAACGCGAGGAGGAAATTTTAAACCTGCTGGCCAAGGGCTATCGTTACAAGGAAATTGCCGACGCGCTTTCCATCGGCTTTGAAACCGTCCGCTCCCACCTGAAAAATATTTACGACAAGCTGCACGTCCATTCGCGGACCGAAGCGGTCGTGAAATATCTTCGCAAATAGGGGGCACCCCCCGAACGGGGGAGGGAATCCCCGTTTGTTTCCCGATTGTGACACCCTTCTCCCAACAAAAGGGGATTACGCGAGGTCGGTGTTTCATGATAAAAATTCCGAACATGACACATTATCCGATTTTGGGTCAGCATTGTTTTCATCTGCCTTCGTTGGCTGGGATGAAGCCGGTGTTATTTGCCAAGGAGTCGAGGTGTCTGTCCAAGCGGGCCATGGGGTGGCATTTTAATGATTCCGGGCCGTTCACCCCATGGTTCGCCGACGCTGTCGGAACTACGATTTAACCCTGAACTCAAAATATCGTTAGTCGTCACATCAAACCATCAAGGAGTATGCAAAAGAACGTCATTACTTACATTATTGTCGGGTTTTTGACTTTAGCCGCCGCGACCGCAACCCGGGCGCAAACCTATTCCAATACCGTCATCGGGTTGAATCCGGTCGGTTATTGGCCGCTGAACGAGACCGTCCAACCACCGCAACCATTGAATCTGACGGCAACCAACCTCGGCAGTCTGGGTGCCGCCGGGAACGGCTATTACGGCGCCTGGTATCAACCTTCCGGCAACACCTGGTACCTCACCAATAACATCGTTCAGACCAACGCAATTACTTTTCCGTTTGACGGCAGCAAGGCCATGTTGTGCCAGAGATTGCCGGGCCAATACGTCATCGTGCCGCGCAACACCAACGGCGTGGCCAACACCGGCGTCACGCTGAACCCGCCGTTCGCCATTGAGGCTTGGCTCCAAATCGGGGCCACCAACGGTGCCCTGGGAGACATTGTGAGTGAAGGCGGCACGGTCAACCTGAACACCGGCGGCGCGAACACGAACAATCCGTTTTATGGCGGTCTGGGCACCGGTTGGGCGGGTGTTGAGCTGGGTCAGTACCAGGATTACCTGTTCCTGATGTGCCAGTCCACCAACGGCCAGAGCAAGGCCAGCGAACTGGACACGAGCGGTTATAACACGTTCAAGGGTTTTCACGTGGGCCAATGGGTGCATGTCGTGGCTGAATTCGACGGCACCACGGAAAGCATTTACACCAACGGCGTTCTGGCGGCGTCGAAGACTGTGGCGCCCAACGGCGCCGGCCAAACCTACGTGGCTGACCCGACCACGCCGCTGATGATCGGCAGTGGCAGTGACGTCACCGCCAACTATGGCATTGCCTATCAAGGCGGGATTGACGACGTGGCGATTTACACGAACACGCTTGGGACGACGAGTATTCAGAACCATTTCCAAACCGCCTACGGCACCAACGCCACCTATGGCGCGAATTATCCGTCAGCCGTGCTTGCGGACCATCCGGTGCTCTATTATCGCTTGAACGATCCGCAGGTGCAGACCAACGCCGGTTATAACAGCGCGACGTTCCCGGTGGCGAACAATTATGGCAGCGCCGGCGTGGCAGGCGCCGGCGTTTATCAGCCGGGCACGACGCCGGGCGTGGCGGGACCAACCTACGCCGGTTTCGGGGTCAACAGCCGCAGCGTGGCCATCAACGGCTGGCTCGGCGGGGTGGACGTCGGCAACAGCAATCTGCCGGTTTCCCTGAATCCCACCGGCGCGGTGCCGATGACCGTGGTCAGTTGGTTTAAGACGGCTCCCGCCGATGCCCCGGGCCGGTTCCAGGAAATTTTGGGGCATGGTGACAGTTCCTATCGTCTGGCGTTGGGGCAGACAGCGGGTGAAAACCACTTTAATCCCGGTCCCGGCCCCGAAGTGCAGTTCGCCAACCCCGCGGATGTGGCGACCAACGGTTTCGCCTTCAACGACGGGCAATGGCATATGGCCGCGGGCGTGTCCGACGGCACGAATGAATATCTTTATCTGGACGGTGCCTTGGCCAAGGCCAGCAACAATCCGGCCGGCCTGAATATCGCCGGAAATGCGGCCGACCTGCTTTTGGGCGGCGATTCCCAGTACACCACCGCCAATGCTTTCTCGCCCAACACCATTCGCAATTTTGACGGTGACATCGCGCAAGTCGCTTTCTGGACCAACGCCTTGACGGCGGCGCAGCTTCAATCATTGTTCAATGCCGCCGGCGTTCTGCCTTACTTTTGGTTGCAGCCGGTTTCGCAGACCAACAACGCGGGAGTGAATGTCACGGTTACTGCCGGTGTGCGCGGCAGTTCGCCTTTGGCATTCCGATGGTACCAGAACGGAGCCCCCGCCGCGGGACAAACCAACATGAACCTGAGTTTCACGCCGGCCGTCCCCGGAAATTCGGGCAGTTACTTTCTCGTGGCGAGCAATAGCGCCGGTTCCGTGACCAGCGCCGTCATCAATCTGGTGCTTTACGGGGCGCCGACCATCGAACAGCAATCGAGCACTCAAATGCACGTCTTTGCCGGTGCGAATCCCATATTTCACGTGACCGCCGGTGGCGCCCAGCCGTTATCCTTTTATTGGACCTCCAACGGCGTGCCCATCGTCGGCGCGAACAGCTCCAACTACATGGTGGTCAATGCCCAGGCCAACGCCACTTATGGCTGCACCGTGAGCAATTTTGTCAACACCGCATCGATCACCCCGATATCCCTGACGGTGCTTTCCGATCCGACCGCGCCGTATCCGCAGCAGGTGCTGGCCGATGGTCCGGTGGCTTATTTCCGACTGGATGAAGGCAGCGGCACCACCGCGTATGATTACGCGGGAGGCAACAACGGCACTTATACCAATGTGACGCTGGGCATACCCGGCTACAACTCGGCCGCTGCCATTCAAAGCGATCCATCCGAAACGGCCGCCGAGTTTGGTGATTTTCCGCCGGGTAATAATTATGCGGGAAAGGTCCCGCCCTATCTCAACTTCGGCACGCCCAACGGAGGGAATGCCGAATTCACCGTGGAAGCCTGGTTCACCGAATATATCTATAACGGCCTCGGCGATGCCATCGTGGCTTTGGGTTATGGCAACGGCGGTGAGCAATTCGTCCTGGATACCGGTGCCGGCCCCTCCGGTGCACTGCGGTTCTTTGTGCGCAATTCAGCCGGAACGGTCAGTGGGGCCAACAGCACCTATGTGCCGGCGAACGACGGTCTGTGGCACCATGTCGTGGGCGTTTGCGACGAGGCGGGTGGGAATGTGTATCTCTACATGGATGGCAATCTGATCGCGTCGGGATCGATTACGCCCGGCAGCGGTCTGTTGAGTTCGACCACGCCATTGAGCATTGGCGCCCGCCAGTCGGCCAACTTTGGCGGGACAAACTACGACTTCCAGTTCGTAGGGGCCATTGACGACGTTTCAGTTTACAATTATGCGCTGACGGCGTCGCAGGTGGCCAATCACTATTATGCTTCCGGCCTTGCACCATTCATCACGCAATTGCAGCCGACGAACCAGATTTCGGCAAATCAGGGCGGGAGTGTGAGCGTCACCGCGACGGCCGGAGGGACCACGCCTTTCACTTACCGGTGGTATGACAATAACAACAATCCGATTCCGAGTGCCACCACCAACGTCTTGAATCTTTCCAATCTGCAGCCGAGCCAGGCCGGAACCTATACGGTGACGGTGAGCAACCTCTACG
>DATEGR010000262.1:0-5674 GCA_035279985.1 Verrucomicrobiia bacterium | reverse complement strand
GCTGAGATTCGCGAGACACGTCAGGATGTCCGGGTTGTAGCTGCCGGTGTTAAGCATGGGCGACCTCCATGAAATGCGTCGGCGGGAATTCCTTTGTCGGCGACGGAATAAAAACCTCGTCGCCAAGGTCTGAAAAAAGCGGCATCTGTTCGGCGTCTTCCTTGTCCAAATCAGGAAAGAGCAATGCTTCTCTCGTTTCCTCATGCCGAAGCAGTGCGTGAAATGTGAAATCCCGCCGCTTGAGCTGGTTGCCGTTGACCGGCGACCATTCGGAAAACACGATGTAACCCGCATGGTCGCCAACGGTCTTGAGCGTCAGCGCGTCGCCCCAGATGATGTTCCGCTCCAGAATGAAGCGGGCCGACTCCCGGCATCCATCCTTGGTATTGCCTGCAAATAATCGCCGGTAGGCTTCGTCAAAAATGTGACAAAGACGCTGCCGACACGCCTGAACATTGTCCTGCAAAATATCAATGCCGTAAATCGAGGAGACGGCGAGAACGGCATAGCGTTCGTATTCGATTTGCGACTTGGCGTAGCGTTTTTCGACAATGCCGAGCTTGCGGGTCAAAATCTCGGCCAGAAAATTTCCGTTGCCACAGGCGGGTTCGAGGAATCGGGAATCAATGCGTTCGGTCTCTGATTTCACCAGGTCGAGCATGGCATTCACCTCGCGCGGGGCGGTGTAAACCTCGCCGTGGTCGGTGACGCGTTGTTTTGAAATTACCTGTGATTCCATTGCTCAGATGTTAACGCCTAGTTGGCGCAATTGTTGCCTGGTCATGACGTCAACATTCGGCATCTTGCGTATCACGAACACGTGGACTTGATAATCATCCATGACCACCGTGAATTTGTATTCCTTGTTCGTCCCGTTGAGCCGGACCTTTCGGCCACTGGTTGGAGCATCCCAGCAAATGATTCGTGGATACTGAGAAGAGTGATGGCCGTGCGCCGTGTAGTTGTAAAAGTTGCGTTCAAGCTCGAACACGACACATCGGACTGGCTCGCTGGATTGGTCTTCCCGGAAATGGGCGAAGATATCCGGGCCACTTGTGGCTCCCGGATAGGCGAGCGTCTGAAATTGAGCGAAGGGTAAAGCTCCAAGAGCTTCCAATTTCCAAAGTAGTGCCGTCGCCTCTGTCTCGTTCGCAGGCTCACGGATCAGAACGAGCGGTTGCTGTCCAGACCGCTTCAATACAACCCACGTTTGGTCGTCTTGTTCTATGCGTTGCTTTTCATGTGCGAGCGCGTCGGCGGATGCGACTTTCTTGGCGCGTTTCGGTGCTTGGCGGAACTGGAGGTATTCGCTCGATCTTTCCAACTCTCCAAGCAACTCCCCCAAGGTTTTTTTGAACTCAACCGTTTTCTCCGAGTCCACCAGGTCACTACGGGAAATGTTCATCTCGGTGTGGATGTCGTCGCATTCGGCTACAAGGCACGTCTTCTCCACGCCTGGATTGGCGTGCGTGATGCCGCGAGCGCCGAGTTCCTCCAGATCAATGCTGAAGTAAGGTATTCCCTTGCTGGACAGAATCAAGCCGGTGTTCAGGCCGTCGGCCGACATTGAATAATTCTCCGGATTCCACGTTAGGAAGCCTTTCAACCTAACTCGCATTTTCTTTGACGATGCGGGGCAAATGTTCACAAAGAGGGTTCGTCCATCATTTGACGGCCAAAAGCCGTCTCGCCACTGGATCAGTCGAAACTCAGGAAATCCGAAAGGCAACGTCTCAACATTTCCAAGAACGGATAACACAATTTCAGGTGGCTTCTCCCGTTGGGACGTAAACCCAACGAATGTGCGGTGAAGAATGAATTGTCTGATTTCCTCAATACTGAAAGGTTGCTCTTGTCGATGGGGCGGGTGACCAACAACGCGGATTGTGGTGTGTGGAGGCGCATCGGGTTCGTTGTGTTCAGTAATACGCGGTTTGGGAATCAGGTTTCGCTTGATCGTATCCCACGGTTCATTCACCCGGACTTCGTAAAGCGGATGCCCGGTGAAACGTGTTTCAATCTCGATTCTCTTTGACTGATACGCGAGTTTGGCGCCTAACCCCTTCCAGGCGAACTCGTCAGCCTTCTGCCCTACGATGCCGCTCATTCCGAGCCCAAGGAAACGATCCAGACGACCAGGTATGGCTTGGTCGCCCGTAAAATTCATGCCACAACCATTGTCGTTGACCTCGAAGATGTGGCCCTCCCGGTCTTTCGTGTAGCTTATCTCAATGCGTGTCGCGCCAACTTCACGCGCGCCTGAATTGGAGATAAGCTCGCGCACTAAATCCAGTGGGTGCTTGCGCTCTTGGACGAAGTGTTTGAAAATGGCGACCTCGCTCTTGGCAACATCGATCTCTTTCGAGCCGGCTGCTTTCAGTGCGTCTCCGAAATTTTGCCCACTCATATTTGTTTTCCTTTCATTGGCTGAAATATTCAAATCGTTGAATTTGTTTTTGCCATAGCGAGCCTGAAAAGTGTGCCGGAGAGTTTGAACCGAAATTGAAAGCGAAACCAGACCAAAATCAAAAAGCGAACGCTGGCGTCGGTGCGCCGGTCACGGCGAATTTTGGTTGGTCAAAAATATGCGGACAAATTTCAGACAGGGCATTTGGTCCGTCCTCGCCAAAAGGTGGAATTTCTGATAATGGATTGTCATGTATCTCTCAAAATCTGATTTCAAAGTCGCTCGCACGTGTGGAATAAAACTTTACTAGCTGGGTGATGGCCAAGCTTGGAATGCACCCCGACACGGATGCAAAGCAACTACGGAGACAGTTGAAATTTACATGAGGTTCAATTTCAAGATTGGCTGATGCTTCAGAAGTGCATTGCGTTTAGAATCCGACTCGTCTCCACCACGAAAACCATTTTGCAGTTGCGCCATCAGGTTCAAGTGGCAGGAGCGTCACCCGCCGAAATCCCCTTTCGCAATGGACCAAAACGCACTCGTGGTCGCGGAGATTGCGGAGCTTGTGCGGTTTGATTTTGTGTTCCTCGGTTTCGTTGTAATTCACGTTGCGTTTTCCTGCGCTGTAACCCCATGAGCGTTTTACGACACGTTTTTTGCCGATGAAATCGGCGGCTTGAACGGCATCGGCTTCGTCGGCGGAGCGGAAAATCATCCGGTTGCGAAGATTCAAGGTCAGGACTTTTGATTTGTCGTTACCGAGCGGTGGAACAAGCGAGGTCGTGCTCTGCGCGGCGGCAACGACGGTGGCGCCGGCCTCCCGGATCACGTCCACGCAATTGTAATCGCTCGTGCCGTCTTCGCTGGCCGTCATGAACCGCTGCGCCTCGTCGGCCCAGAGGATGAGCAAATTGTCCTTCGCGCGGTCCACCTTGGTTTTGTCGAAGCGGCGCAAGGCATGGTTATAGTAAAGCAGCTTCAGAAATGTGTTCACATAACGCCGTTCGGTTTGAAACTTTTGCGGCATCGTCGTGAGAATGATTTTGCCCTGGTCAATCGCCGAAAAATTAAAAGTGCTTTCGCCAGTGCAAAACACCTCGGCCACTTCCGGGGTCAGGAAGTATTGCAGGTAGTTGCCGATGGTTTCTCGGACGCCGCCAAATTGTTCGGCGGGCTGGGTGAGAAAACGGTCGAGAAAGTGTGCGTGAATGGCGGCCCGTCGCGGCGTTTCGAGGAGATTTTCGAGATTTTCCATTTCTTCTTCGAGCAGGTCGCCATTGGACAACAATTCATACGCATCGAGCAAAGTCACAGGGCGGCTCAATTCAAAGAGCATTTCGAGCGCGTGCGCGATGTGGGTCTGAGCCTGGCTTTTGAAAAAACCTTTGTCCCCGCCCTGTCCAAGACTCGTGGCGGTGTCCACGATGAACTTGGCGTAGGTCGTGAACGGGATGCTGCGGTCGCCAGTCAGGTTGTAGCGGTTGGGTGGCGTCCACTGCGCACAGGTGACACTTGAACGGATTTGCAGATGAATCAAATCGTGTTCGTGGCCGTAGTGACGCGCCATCGCCGCGAGCGTTTCCCAATAAACGCCCTTTTCGTCAACGCACAACCCACCCCATGTCGGTTCGTTTTGGAAAACCTGATGCGCCAGTTGGTTGATGCCGGAACTGGTTTTGCCAGAGCCGGTGTCGCCGGTGATGAGCCAGCCGCGACAGAATTGATTGCGTTTCCACTTCAAACCGCCGAGTCGCGCGACACATGCTCTAGGATTGCGAGGGATGAACAAGAGCCAAACTGCGATGAGGGCCAGAAGAATTCCGCCAGCCGCCAAGAAGTATTGCGGATGCCGAAACGCAAGCATGATGTCTGGCGGCAGAATTGTCGGGTCGAATGGAATGAGGTGAAGTTTCATCGCCACGCCCTCCCGATGAGATAGCCGCCCAGAAGACAGGCAAGCGCGGCAAAAATTGCGGCGGTGCGGGTTATCCGAACCGAACGGTTGCCCATCGGCTGATCGCGAAGCGCCTCCAACATGGCCGATGATTGGACCTGAAATGTCCGTGCGGCGTCAGCCAGCCTGCCAATGTCCGCCCGAAATTCGGAAAACGCGGGAATTTCCCGGCGGCGAAGTTCATCCCAATGCTTTTGGTGGATTCGGAACAATTCGACAAGCAATGTCACCGCGTCGTCTTCTCGCAGCCGATGTTTATCGCGCCACTCGGCAACGGCCTTGGTGAATTCCTCGTCGAAGTCCGGCGGCTGTGTGATGGGCTTGGACATTATTTTGAGGGCAGAAGCAGGCTGGCGGCTGATTCGATTTCAGCGAAAAGTTTCCGCTGCCAGGTTTGGATTCGTTGTCGGTCCAGCAGGCTGAACGAAGCATGTTTTGTGGCCGCCGAGATGGTCAGATTTTCCGCGTTGAGCGCCTCGACCAGCCAGTCCTGCATCCGGGTCATGGTGATTTCACGTCCGCCGAGTTTGTCGGCGAGAAGTGCCCGGACTTCGCTGGATTCAAAAATGGCGAAACTGTCGCTGTGCGCGGCGTTGCGAACGACAACATAATTGCACCGGTTTTTGAATTCATCGGTCAGACGTTGAATTTGATCAACGCTGTCCGATTCGTGGTTCACCGGCATGACCAGGGTGAGCTTGGCATCAAACGCTGCAAGCACGGCGGGCAAATCAATTTCGTTGAAAAAATCAATAAACAGGTCGGTGGATGCGGCGCGGCAATCCACCACGACCAAATTTGTTTTTGCGAGGGCGGCAAATATGGCGTCGAGGTCGCGCCGTTTGCTCAAATCGAGAAACCGCGTGTCGGGATGAAACCGTTTCAACGTCGAGTTCTCGTTGTCGCTGTCAATCGCGACATGGGCGATGCCCTTGTCTTTGAGGAATTGGACGAAATTGACGGCGAAGAAACTTTTGCCGACACCGCCTTTGCCATTAAGGATGAGAATCAGTCTTTTCATTGGATTGTGGGTTGAGTTTGCGGACTTGAGCGATGCGCGGGCCGCGCGAACGGCTGAGGGATGTTTCCCCGCCGTCGGAATTTGGGAGTGGTTCTGCCGGTGTGCTGGATTCGCCCGCAGGCGTTGAATCCGCGGATGCTGCTCCCCCGTTTGCTGGCAACGAAACTGGCGGGCGTTTCCGAGTTGGCCGTTTGCGTGGCCGGATGTTTTCGCCGAGAACCTGATGACAAAACATGGCGATGGCCGTCTTGCTGGTCGGCAAACAGTGGAGGGTTAGCAATTCGGCGAT
>DATEGR010000261.1:0-2002 GCA_035279985.1 Verrucomicrobiia bacterium | reverse complement strand
GCCACTTTGCCTTCGATACTCGCCCAATAATCGTCGTGGGTGTAAAGACAGTCTGTCTTTACGCGGAAGATGAACTTGTCGTAAGTCAGTTCGAGAAATTCGCTCATAAAACCTCCTTCGGTTCTGCGTTCAGGGCGTCGCCCACCGCCTTGATGATTTTGGACACGAGAATTGAGCCGGCGAATTTTGCTTCGCCGTCAATCACGACCAGCGGCGGCGGATATTTTCGCCGGGCGAGCAACTGGCCGTGTTCACCGGCCAACTCCGTCGGTGAGTTGCGCAAGTCCACGTATTCCACCTGCGCCCGACCGGGATAACCGGCTGTCAAGGCGGTTTTGAGTTCGTCAATTTTGTGTCGGACGGCGGTGGCATATTCGGGCGTGCGGGTGAGATCGCTGCATGCGCACCCGCCGCCTGCGCCCGGCAGGTCGAGGATTTTCACGGTGATGGATGAATTTTGTGTCATGGCAAAGTTCCTTTCATTTTCATGTTATCGGGCAGCCGGAGTTTCCGGCGCGGCCGGCAGCACCGGTGCCCCGCGGGGCAGCCAGCGTTTCACCGCCTGTTCGGCATCTTCAAACAGTGAATAAAAAATCGGCACATAAACCATCGTCAGGAAGGTCGAAACCAGCAACCCGCCGATGGCCACGACGGCGAGCGGTGAAAGGCGCTCCAGCCCAATGGCCCATTGCATCGCAATCGGAATCATCCCCACCGCCGTGCCGACCGCCGTCATCAAAATAGGCCGCGTGCGGATGCGCACCGAGTCCACCAGCGCCACATAGGTGGTCGCGCCGCGTTCTTTGGCGGCGATGATGAAGTCAATCAGCAGGATTGAATTCTTAACCACGATGCCGGCCAGCAGAATCATGCCCATCATCGAGGGCATGCAGCCGTGCTTGTCCGCCAGCAACATGCCCCACGCCGCGCCGATGAGCGCCAGTGGAATGGCCACCATAATGGTGAGCGGATGAATCCAAGACTTGAACGCCGGTACCAGCGAGAAGTAGAGCAGCACCAGGCCGAGCAGGAGCGCCTTGCCCAGCAGGCTGAAGGACTCGTTCATCTGCTTGATTTCGCCTTCATGGCTCAACGTGTAGCCCGGCGGCAGAACGAGACCTTTAAGCGACTTCTCGACATCCTCTTGCAAATGAGAAATGGGCTGCCTGGCGCGGTAAGCCTGAATGTCCAGCGTGCGTTCGAGTCCCTGGCGCGTGATGACCGAGGCGACGGGTTGACGCGAAAGGGCGCCCAATTGCGCCAGCGGCACCGCGCCCACCGGGGTTTGAATGGGATAAGTCGCGAGTTGTTCGGCGCGCTCCCGTTGCGCTGACGGCAACTGAATCCACACGTTCAAGCCGTCCTGATTGGGCACGCGGAACACGGAACTCGGCATTCCGCGCACCGCACCGGCGAGTTGTCCGGCCACGGCGGCAGGTGAAATCTGATAAAGCGCGCACTTCTCCGCATTGGCGGTGAACTGCACTTCCACGGAATCCAGAGTCCATGAGCGGGTGATGGACGTGGCACCGCGCAAATTCTTATGCAATCGTTGGTCCACGTCCTGACCGATGCGGTCGAGCGTTTCCAGGTCCGGCCCGGAAATCATCACATCCACCGGCGAGCGGATGGTCGAGAGCGGCGTGGCGCCGAAATCAAACACGTCCACGCTTTTCAGCCCGGGCAGTTTGTGGAATTGTCCGCGCAAATCGTCTTCGATCTGCCAGATGGAGTCCTTGCGATGGAAGCGGTCCGTAAGATGCACGGTGATGTTGCCTTGCTGCGCCAACCGGCCCGCACCGAACGAAATCACGGCCGGTTCCGAGCCGATGACGGACGAAACTGACGTGACTTCGGGCCGTTTCCCGATGATTTGCTCCATTTTTGCCGTCGTTTTCTCGGTCTGTGCAAGCGACGTGTTGGCATCGGTCTCGAAGTTGATTTTGACAATGCCGGTGTCCATCGGCGGCATGAGGTCGCGGCCGATCAGCGGCATCTGACG
>DATEGR010000260.1:0-8410 GCA_035279985.1 Verrucomicrobiia bacterium | reverse complement strand
ATGTGCAAACGTTCGTCCAACTGCCCATTCAGACCATGATACCAGGGCGCGATGACCCCATACGAATCCAACTCCGTTGGATGGGCATAATAAGCAGGGAGATTGGTCGCGGCCTTGACGTTGACGCAAAGCGCAAACGCGGCGAGCGACAACCAGGCTGCTCCCAGCGGAAGAAATCGAAGCACAGTATTTCTTTCCCGACAATGATCTTGGGTGGATTGCCAACGCCTGCCGTCGGCAAATCTCGAAATCCACAAGATTATCATTCTTTTAAAAGCTGATTTAAATGGTTTGAAATCGAATCCCGGCATTGCCTTGCAGTGTCCGGCGTTCATTTGCTTATTTCCTGCCTGGTCACCTTCACGGCGCCCCAGGCTTTTAGTTCCGCCTCGGTCGGATAGCGAATCGTTTTTGGCTCAATATGTGTTTGCGGTTCATATAGGTTTTGTACGTCGCGCGGAGCGATGATGACCTTGCCGTCAGGAAAAACAAAAGCCAGCACCTGCACCATACGGCCGTCATGGTGCAGGGGGCATTCATCGGCAAATACGGTCTTGTCCGTGAAGAATTTATAATTGGTGACCGTGCACTGGTAACCATTCACTTCCCAATCCTTCGGCGCCGTTCTTGAACACCCGCACACACCAAGGCCGACCAGTACCACCAGCAGAGCAGCCAGCGGCTGACAATGTGCGCCTCCATTAGAGCCCCAATCGATCATGGTCATCAATTGGGAGAATTATTGCCGGGCGCGGGGTAGTCGTTGCCGATAACATAATCGTAATCCCACTCATTCAGTCGAATGAAAGCCACGTGCCCATCGGCAAATGACACGTTGCATCCAGCCGCCCCGTGGCTGCTCCAAAGAGTGGGTCGGTCCGGATAAGGGTTTGGTGCGCCTATGATTCTATCCAGATTGTCCAGAAATACCCAGATTTTGGAGGGGCCGACGATCATTCCCTTGAGCAGCATGAGCGAAGAACTCGGTCGGCCCGGCGCAGCCAGGACATAATGCCCGACCACGGTCTCCGTTTTACGAACGCGCGACGTCAAATTTCCGTAAACATCGTAACTATGGCCCGGCAAGTATCTGGTGCCCAGGGCGGTGTAGTATAGATCCGGAACCCACGTTTGATTCCCGTGCAAACGCTGGATGTAGGCGGCATCCGCAGCTTTAGTCGGATCAAGCTTGACCGGCTTGTTCCGAATAAAGTTCTGCGTCGCGGGGCACACGAACACCTTTAGATTATTATCGTATTCCGGATAAAGCCAATTCACGTCATCATCGCCCCAGTTCTTGGGGTCGGCACCGGTGAGGGCGCCTGCCGGATCATCATCAGCGTAGAGCTGACTGCCCAGGGCCATTTGCTGCACGTTGCCGAGGCAGGCAATTCTTTTGGCGCGCGATTTGGCTGCCGCGAGAGCGGGAAGCAACAGGCTGGCCAGGATGGCGATCATCGCAATGACCACCAACAACTCAATCAGAGTAAATCCCAAACCCGCGGCAGCTTTGTGAACACGCGCTGGCTTCACACATAGTGGCGTTATTGATTTTATACCCATGGTCTGCTAACAACCATCAGGGGCCAGTCAAGCGGAAGAACCGCGTTCCTGAACCCACTGGCAGCGTCACAGTCTGCGCGCTCCCATTTTGCACCGGCAAGTTGGTAACGCTGGTCCACGCGGACGGCGCCAGGCTTGGCGTGGACTGAAGCTGGTAAGCAGCCTGCACCTCCGGCCAACTCAGGACAACGTTCCCCGCCCCGCTGCTGATGGACAATTGGGGCGGAGGTTGCGTGATGAAGGCGCTGAAATTGCCGGCCATGACAGTTTGAATTTGGGCTTGCGACAATGCGACGTTGAATACTGCCTCATCGTCCAGCATGCCGTTCCAGGTGCGAGTACCGTCCTGTGCCAGTTCGGCACCAATCAGGATTCCGTCCTGGAATCCGATGTATCCACCCAGCGGGGCATTCGCGATCATGGAGGCAACACCGCCGTTGGGTCCCTGGTTTCCATTACGATAAACGGTGATATTGGTTCCATCATAAACCACCGCCCAATGCACCCATTGATCCAAAAGCGGGGCGACGCTGGAACCGATGCCCCAGCCAAGCTGCCAAGCACCGTTGGCGCGGGCCCAGGTGTAAATTTCGCCGTCACCGACTGCTCCTGATTCCAACTGGAATGCCGTGCCGTCGTCAATGACCATGAACCGTCCGTAACTCGCCACAAAATTGCCCGCGCCGTCGGATTTCTCATAAGCCCAGGTAGTGATGGTCCAGGGATTGGTGGCCGTTTGGCCGATCAGCAATGTACCGCTGCTGGGAATAACGACGAAGGCATGGTCGGTGCCGTTATTGGTGAAATAGAGAGAGTCACCGAAGCCCGTTTGCCCTGTTGTCCACGCCGGGACATCGCCATTTTCACCTGCCAGAAACCCATTGTTTCCCAGGCCCGATGAATCGGGAACATTGGTTCCGTTGCCTTGATTAAATCGCCAAAGCCCGACCAGGGGTTGATACCGGAATACAGTAAGTGTCACCGGCGCGTTCGTTGCGCGGCCCACGGAATTGCTGACCACCACTGAATAAGTCCCCGCCTGATTCAACTGAATATTGGACAGAACCAATGTCGCGTTGGTGGCCGTCGGATTGCTGACACTCGACAGTTTGTTGGTCCCGTTAAAATACCATTGATATTGAAAGGGCGCCTGTCCGGCGACACCGACACTAAAAGAGACGCTGGAACCTTGCAACACGGTCTGGCTCTGTGGCCCACTGACGAAATTAACCGGTCCACCGATGAACGAGGAAAAATCACCCGTCATCACGGTGTCGACTTGGGATTGCGTCAAGGCGCCGTCAAATACGGCGACATCGTCCAGCATCCCGTTCCAATTGGCGAGAGCCGGCCCTCCATCCAGTTCCGAACCAATCAAAATGGCTCCCGTGTAATTGGGAAGCCCCAGTGATCCCGTCACGGGACTGGAAGCAACCCCGCCGTTGATACCCTGATTGCCGTTGCGGTAGATGGTAATGTTGGTGCCATCATAAACCACCGCCCAATGCACCCATTGATCCAGAAGCGGGGCAACGCTGGAACCGATACCCCAGGGAATCTGCCATGATGCGTTCAGCGCGCTCCAGGTATACAATTCCGAATCCCCCACCGCCCCGGATTCCAATTGGAATATTAATCCATCATCCATCGTCAGCATCCGCCCATAACTGGAGACGAAATTGCCGGTGCCATTTGAATCTTCAAACGCCCAGCACGTAAAGCTCCACGCGTTGGTCGCCGTTTGGCCGACCATCAGCGAGCTGGCGCCCGGTATGTTCACATAGGCATGGTCGTTGCCATTGTTTGTAAAACTCAAGGCACCGCCAAAGCCGGATTGGCCCGCGACCCAGGCTGGAACATTTCCATTCTCGCCCGTCAATGTCCCGTTGTTTCCCAGTCCCGATGAATCGGAGGCGGTGGGGCCACTGCCTTCGTTGAACCGCCAGAGGCCGACAACCGAGGGGGCCGCCTTGGCTTCTTGCACGTACGGGAGCGGGAGGACCGTGGCGCAAGCGACCACAATCATCGTCAACAATGGTGCGAAGTCTGCTTTCATAGACTGAGTGGATTGGATGTTTTGAGTGGTTTAAACGTCAGGGTACCCTACTGACTCGAAACTGTCGTGTCATTGAGGGTTCACGTATTTTATTTATGGTTTTACGACTCTCCGAAAAGCCACCCCTGAATTTTAAAAAGCTCATATTTTCGCATAAAATGCGAGCCAAACGACGAGGCCGTCGATATTGATTCCTTGTTCAGTGATATTGTTTTAAGGTTTTTAGTCCACTTGGCGAAATTCCCTTCAATGACATCGCACCGGGACAGGAGGCGGAACGACCAGACAACGCGCCCGGGCATCGACGGGCCCGGGATTGCGATAAAGACCATCCCCTCAGCGACCGGTGAACCTCACAAATGGACGATTGATACCTGAATGCATCCCGGAGGACAGGATTGGCATCAAAACGTTTGCCTTCGCGCGGTTGCCTGTCTATTTTCCTGCCTGATTTAGTCTGCTGTGGATTCACGGGTTAGACCATTGTTTGTGACCACCACCATGTCGCGTTTATGCCTGCTGTTGGCGTTTCTGATTGTCTCAGGAACGACCGCCGTGGCCGGTTATAAGGAGATCGTCATCCCGGCTTCGTGCCCTCCGGCGATTCACTCGGCGGCCCGAATCCTCGCACAAAAACTCGCGCTGCCGGACGCCGCCATTCAATCCGTCCCGGAGCCTGGCGCACCCGCTCCGGGCCAAATTGTGCTGACGGACTCAGCCACACCGGCAGAGGCGGCACTGCTGGGTTCGACGCCCAAAAAAATCAAGCATGATGGTTATGCCGTCATTTTCAAAACCGGCGGGGCGCTGATTTATGGCGCCCGGCCTCGTTCGCTGCTCTTTGCGGCCGGGGATGTGAACTTGTGGAAAAATCGGGGAACCGGCACCTACTTGCGCGATCCGGCGTTTGCCATTCGTGCCGCAGCCTTCAATGGCCATGAATCGGTGGCAGAATATGTGGCCACCATGGGGGTCAACATTATCATCGGAAAACAGGCGGACGCGAATCCGGTCACTTTTAAAAATTCGTTGCCGGAGGTTTACGCCGAATTGAATAAAAACGACCGGCAGCAACTGGACTGGCAAAGCGAGCGCGTTGAACAAAACGCCGCAGAATTCGCCAGAGAATGCCACGACGCCGACGTATCCTATTATCCCATTTTGTACGGCAATGACTTTCATCTCTGGTCCCCTATGCTTTATCAGGCAGTCCTGAAAGCGTATCCCTCGGCGCAGGGCACGCCGGCTTTACACTCCTGGGAAAAGGCCACGCTATGCCCGTCCGACCCGATGACCTGGAAAGTCATTGACGCCTATGTCAAGGAATTCGCCGGGAAAATGCATGGGGATGGCCTGTGCATCACGTTTTGGGACCACTACGGTCTTTATTGCCAGGATGACCGTTGCCTGAAGAACGGTCTGAACCGGTTTTCCAACGAGCTTCATGATTGCGTTAAACACGATCACGACGTCCTTGCCGCCCTGGGGAAAAAGATGATCGTGCGCACGTGGTCGTCGGGGGTGCCGCATTGGTATGGTGACGAGTGGGTCCACGCTCCAGGGAACGGCGGCTTCAGCGGCGAGGAAACGAACGTTTGGGGACGGGTGATTCATGAATTGCCGCCGGAGATCATGCTCCAATCGAAAGTCTATGATTCCGATTGTCAGCCCGATCCGCCGTTTTCAGAGTTCCTGGGTCACGCGCGCCCGCATCCGGAAATTGCCGAATATCAGATTACCGGCCAGACCACCGGACGTTTTTATTTCCCGGACGCGGATGTGGATTACCTTGCCCGGACGATGACGGAAAGTTGCGCGCGCGTTGGCCGGGATGGTGGCGTCGCGGTTTTCCCCGGAGGCACCGAGCAATCCAATTATTCCCTTCTGAACGACATTTTGAACAGCATCAACCTGTACGCCTGGCGCCAGCTCTCCTGGCAGGCGGATGCCAGCGTGAACCGTATCTGGACGGATTGGGCGGTGCCCATCTACGGAGAGAGAGCCGCCCCCTTCATCATCAAGGCCCTCGGTCTCTCCGAAGACGTGATCAACAAGGCGTTCTCGCCGCTCGGCATGGGGACCGACACCAATTCGGGATTTCCCGACAGCATTCAGCGCCGGGAAACCCTGCTGAAATACACCAACCGTTACTTTCTGCCTGAATATGCACCGTATCTCGAACCCACGCGGGAAAACATTCAGCGGATCGTCACCCAAAACAAAGAATGCCTGGACGAGATTGACGAAATGTTCCGGCAATTGGCCCTGGCAAAACCATACCTGACGCAGGCGCAGGCCGACGAACTGACCACGCGTTTTGCGTGGCTCCAGCAATTCGCGATCGTCAATGGCGCGCTCAACGAAAGTCTCTGGCGTTACCGCTACCTCCGTTACCAGGCCGCGATGCTGACGACCGATCCCGAACAGATGAAGTATCTGGCACAGGCTTACGACACCGTCAAAGTTCATTCGCAGCTGCTGTTCCAATATGACGCCGACCAGAAATTCAGTTGCTACGACGTGCCTTTGGGTGAACTCGAGCGGAAACCTTCGTTGGGCAACCCTGTGCCAGTCATGCGGCAGTTATATCAGAATTCCGAAGAGTATGTGGAAGGCATCGTCGGCCCGGATTACCTGCCCAAGGCCTGGAGGCGTTGACCAACGCCGGTTTCAGCCTGCCCACCGCGCTCTTTTCTGCAACGGTGTTTTTATCCGGCCCATCACCAATTTATCATCAGCCGCTGTACTTGACCTTGGTTGACAAATTACCGCTAATCACCAAATGAACCTCGCCGAGAGATTGGGTTTTCTGTCCGCCCTTTGCGGACTGTTCCTCTTTGAAACCACTATTCCGAGCCGCGCCGACGAACTCTCCTGGCCGGCGATCACTTCCCAGAGCCGGCCCTGGGTCTGGTGGTGGTGGCCGGGCAGCGCGGTGGACCCGACGAACCTCACGCGCCAATTGAAGCTCTTCCAACAGGCCGGCCTGGGCGGAGTTCAAGTCACCCCGATCTACGGCGCGAAAGGCTGGGAATCCCATTACCTGCCATACCTCGGCCCGGAGTGGATGCAGATGATGAACGATACGGCCGGGGAAACCCGCCGGCTGGGTCTGGGCATGGACATGACCCTTGGCACAGGCTGGTGTTTCGGCGGGCCGACCGTGAGTAACCAGGATGCCAACGCCAGCGTCGTGGTGAAAACCTTGAGTGTAGCCGGCGGCGGAAAACTGGAGGAAAAATTCAACCGCGTTTCAACCCAGGCACTGATGGCATATTCAACAGATGGCCAGTCCGTTGATCTGACGCGCACAATTTCCGACGAGGGCGAAGTAAATTGGATTGCACCCGCCGGAACCTGGACGGTTTATGCCATTTCACAAAGGCCGTCCGGCCAAAAAGTCAAGCGCGCCGCGCCCGGCGGAGCCGGCTGGATGCTGAATCCGCTTTACCCGGAGGCGATGCGCGACTGGCTGCGCTGGTTCGACCAGGCCTTTGCCGATTACCACGGCTCCAAACCCCAGGCGGTTTTTCAGGATTCCTACGAATATCGCACCGATTGGTCACCGGATTTTCTCACACAGTTTGAAAAGCTTCGTGGCTACAAATTGCAGTCCGAATTGCCCGCGCTTTTCGGCAACGAACAGGACGACCGCGCTGCACGCGTGAAATACGATTACCGCCGCACCGTTTCCGACATCATGGCGGGACAATCCGAACCAATCTGGATTGACTGGGCGCACCGGCACGGCTTCCAGACCATTTACCAAGCGCACGGCACACCTGGCAACTGGCTGGACCTGTACGCGGACGCGGACATCCCTGAAACCGAGATGTTCCATAACGACCGCAGTATTTTGATTTCCAAGTTCGCCTCCTCCGCCGCCCACGTCATGGGCCGTCCACTGACGGGCGCGGAGACCGGCACCTGGCTGGCGGAACATTTCACCGAAACGCTCGCCGGACTGAAATATCTGGCCGACGATATGTTCCTCTCCGGCGTGAATCACATTTATTACCACGGTTGCTGCTATTCGCCCGAAGCAGCGCCGTGGCCGGGCTGGGTTTTCTACGCCGCCACGGAAATGAACCCGCGCAATTCCATCTGGCACGACGTGCCGGCACTCAATACCTATGTCGCCCGCTGCCAGGCCGTTCTCCAATCGGGCAAGCCGGACAACGACATTCTGCTCTACTGGCCGGTCGCCGATTTCTGGAGCAACTCGTCGGGCCGGTTACAACCGATGACTGTCAGCCAGACCGAATGGTTTGAAAACCAGCCCATCGGCAAAACGGCGCACGAACTGTGGAACCACGGCTACGCCTTTGACTACGTTTCGGACGCACAATTGCTGAAAGCAAAAGTCGTCGACGGAAAAATCCGGATGCCCGGCGGCGATTACAAAGTCATTGTTGTGCCACCCTGCAAATACATGCCGCTGGAAACTTTGAAACAACTGTTTGCGTTGGCACAGGATGGCGCCCCGGTGATTTTTGACAAAGGACTGCCGAAGGATGTGCCAGGCTTCACCGACCTGGAGAAACGAAGAGCGGAGTTCAAGCGCATAACTGACAGAATCAAACCAGCCATTTCCGGCAAGGCCCTGGAAAAGGCAGAGGTTGGGAAAGGTCGCTTCTTAGTTGGATGGCCGGAAGCTTTCCTGGACCAAATTGTAGAGGACGACCAGGGTCTTACATCGATTCGTCGTGCGGTTGCCGACGGGCGATTCTATTTCATTGCAAATCGTGGCGACAAACAATTTGACAGCTGGTTATCACTTGCCGGTCCGGC
>DATEGR010000259.1:0-3226 GCA_035279985.1 Verrucomicrobiia bacterium | reverse complement strand
CATGGCGCGGAACACCTCCGGCCCGAGAATATCGGCATAAGCGTCGCTGCGGTCGCGGCCCAGCCAGAGCAACAGTTCGCTGCTGGCCGTGTGCTGATTGATGAGGCGCGCGAGCGTTTCCTTGAGCACATCCATCTTGCCCTCTTGAATCAGCAGGTTGGCAAATTCACGGCATAGCTTGGCCGTGACAATATTCAGCGAGCCGCGCAGAATTTCGTGCCAACGCTCGGGGTTCGCGGTCTTGTACGATTCCAACGCGCGATGATGTTTGGCGGCCGGAACCAATTCCAGCACCGGACCGAATTTGACGTTTTCCTGCGACCAGATTTGCGTGTCGGTGATTTCGTCGGTGCCCGGCGGCAGCCCGGCCACGGCGCGGAGTTCATCGCGAACGAAGACCGCTTCGAGCGCAACCGCGGGTTGGGTGCGCTGATGGGAGGCAATGTCCGTGTTCAGCGCCGGAAGGATTTCGCCGGCCGCCGACTGTCTGTCGGTCAAATCCGCTGCATTTTTGAGGACTTCGCCGACCACCCCCACGCGCGCTTTCAAACCTTTCGCCGCACGAAAATCCGCCAGCAACCGGTTTTGCAACGTCGTTTCCTGCTCTTGAAAGACAACCGGTTCCGTTTTTTTCAGCGGCACGACAAAATGCCCGTCTTTCTTCATTTCGCGCTTGGCGGTTTCCCACCACTTCCGCCAGTCATCGCGAATGACATCGGGTACCAGCGCCTGCTGGATTTGGTCCGCCGTTGCCTTGCCGCCATAACTGTTCAGCACCAGCTTGATTAACTCCAGATGCCGCGCCGCCATTTGGTGCAGGCCCTCGAGGTCCATGGCCTTGCGCGCCAGGATGTGGTCTTTGGAAATCGGCTTCAGTGATTCGGCAGCGAACGCCAGATCCATCGTGTGTCCTGGTTTGCCCGGAAAATCAATGGTGAACCGCGCGAAGAC
Source organism: Verrucomicrobiia bacterium (assembly GCA_035279985.1). Lineage (GTDB taxonomy): Bacteria > Verrucomicrobiota > Verrucomicrobiia > Limisphaerales > UBA11358 > UBA11358. Next base: position 2,275 of record DATEGR010000259.1, on the reverse strand, counting down.
CGTGTCCACGGTCTTGATCCGGCCGAACCCCCAACTGCGGTGCATGCAAAAACCGCCGGTCGCCAGTTGCGTCAGCGGCTCGACGTGGCGGCCTTCAATCTTGCCCGCCGCCGCCAATTTCTCAAATTCCTCTCTCATAAAAGCATCGTTTTTATTGCACTATGGAAGCACAATGCCTCCATTAAACGCGGTGAACGACCAAAATCCAAGACAAATTGCAGTGGAAGTTTTGCGGCGCCGGCGTGCCGGCGGCAGCTTTATCGAAGATTTGCTGGAACGCGCGCTGGCCAAAACCCGGCTTTCATCCGTGGATCGCGCGTTGTGCCAGGAACTGGTCTATGGCGTCGTCCGCTGGCAGGCCCCGCTCGACTGGCTCATCGCCCGAAAGACCGATGGCCGGGAACAAAAACCCGGTCTGCAAAACCTGCTGCGACTCGGCCTCTACCAGATTTTCTGGCTCAACCGGATTCCCGACCACGCCGCGGTGCATGAGACCGTCGAACTGGCCAAACAAAACGGTTTTGGTTCACAAACCGGTTTCATCAACGCCGTTTTGCGCGGCTATTTGCGCGAGGCCGAGGCCATCAAAGGGCGGCTGGCCGGGCTTAAAGTTGCGCAACCGGCGCTTGGCGGGTCGCACCCCGAATGGCTGGTGGCGCGCTGGCAGAAAAATTTCGGCGCGGAAAAAACGATGCAACTTCTGGAATGGAACAACACGCCGCCGAAAACGTTCGCCCGTGTCAACACGTTGAAAGCCGACGCCGGCAAACTGGTGGAAAAGTGGCGTGAGGAAAATGTGGATTACGATTTCGTCCGGCGCGATTGGCTCGAAGAAAATCTGGTCTTTGAGTTGAAATCGCATCCGCCCCTGGCGGCGCTGGACAGTTTCCGGCAGGGCTGGTTTTACGTTCAAGACCCGAGCACGTTGCTGGCTGCCGGCGAACTGGGTCCGTTGCCCGGCGAAACGATCCTGGATTTTTGTGCTGCGCCCGGCGGCAAGACCACCTTCCTCGCGCAATTGATACGCAATGAAGGCAGAATTGTCGCCTGCGACATTTTTGAAGACCGGCTGAAATTGCTTCGGGAAAACTGCGTCAGGCTTGGCGTAACGTGCGTGGAGGCAGCCAGGAACGATTGGAACCGCCCTCACCCCGGCCCTCTCCCCCAGGAGAGGGAACAGCAAGGCTCGGCGCGCAAAATTTCAAGCGATGCCCGGTTGGCTGACCAACTGCCGAAAGTTCCCCCTCGCCCGGGGGGAGAGGGCCGGGGTGAGGGCGGACGTGTTTTTGATCGCATCCTGGTTGATGCCCCCTGTTCCAACACCGGCGTGATGCGCCGGCGCGTGGATTTGCGCTGGCGGATTCAGCTGGAGGAAATTCTGCGGCTGCAGCAAACCCAGCTGGTTTTGCTCAAGCGAGCTGCGCCCAAACTGAAACCCGGCGGTGTTTTGGTTTACAGCACGTGCAGTCTGGAACCGGAGGAAAACCGGGAGGTTGTGCAGCAATTCCTGCACGAGCACAACAATTTCAAACTGGAATCCGAGCGCGAACTGCTGCCGTTCAGGGACACTGTGGATGGCGCATTTGTAGCCGCGCTCGTCAATGCGCGGTAATCCGCGTTCTCATCGCGCAATGCGGCACGGCTACGCCCGGAGTTGGCTTCAATCCCATTGCCACGACACAAACCTGTGGCATTTTAGTCCCCATGGAACTCGACCTGGAAAATCAATTTGCCGACCGCGCTTATCAACTGCTCGTCAGCCTCGTCACGCCGCGTCCGATTGCGCTGGTCACGACCCTCAGCCCCGACGGCAGGGTAAACGCCGCGCCGTTCAGCTTCTTCAACGTGCTGGGGGCGCAGCCGCCGATTGTCGCCTTTGCGCCCGGCGACCGCGACAACGGCACGCCCAAGGACACCGCCTTGAATGTCCGTGCCACGCACGAATTCGTTGTCAACCTCGTGGATGAAACCATCGCCGAAGCGATGAACCAATGCGCCGCGTCGCTGCCCTACGGCGAAGATGAACTGGCGCGTGCGGGCCTGACGGCGGCGCCGTCGTCACTGGTGAAGCCGCCCCGCATCGCCGAATCACCGGCGAGCCTGGAATGCGTGGAATGGGGCACGCTGCAAAGCGGTAACAACCGCGTCATCATCGGCATCGTGAAACGGCTGCACTTGCGCGAGGAATTGTTCAATGCGGAGAAGAAACGGATCAACACGGACAAGCTGTTCCTGATCGGCCGCATGGCGTCACCGCACTGGTACTGCCGCACCC
>DATEGR010000258.1:0-4378 GCA_035279985.1 Verrucomicrobiia bacterium | reverse complement strand
TCCGCCAGCACGCCGAACAGGACCCCGCCAATCGCCCAGCCAATCAGAAAAATTGAGAAGATGATTCCACCGTACCAACCAATGACATCGGCAGTGACCGGTGCGCCGCCCGGGGAATGCATGAGGTCGCGCAAGGCCGGTTGCAGCACCAGCGCGTAAATCGTGGAATCCATCGAATCGAACACCCATCCCAGCCAGGCCACAAAGAGCACCAGCCACTGGTAGGGAGTGACGCCACGGCGCCAGGAATCAGCGTTCACGGCCGGCAGGATAAACCAGTCCGGCCCTCCGGAGAAGTTTCATCCGCCCACCGCTGTGCCACCGGCCCACTTTACGTGCCCGCCTGTCCGGCGTTGACCACTTCGACTCGGCTGCGTGTCACCAGCCCGGGCAGTTCGCCGTAAGCGAATACAATTATTGAAACTTGTCGTTGACATACATCCACAAAGTATATCTAATATGTCTTGCGGGGACCATGGTCATTGCATTTGCTCTCCCGGGAAGGGTTCCAGGGCATCAACGTCCACCGAAATCAACCGCAGGGTCGGGCCGTCGACCAACACACAGAAGAAAGAGAAAGAACCACTATGAAAAAACTGATACTATTGGGTATCGCGCTGCTTCCGTTTCTGGGCGTCATGACTGGCTGGAGTCAGACAAATGAGTTTTCCCGCGAGGGCAAATGGGACACCTACGTCTTCGGGATGTATGGAAAAATCGCCCTGGTGGATGTGTCGGCCTATGAGGCCGGAGTGGGCGTGGGTTATAACATCTACGATCAACTCAACGTCAGCGGAGAATTCGGGGCTGGAGCGCTCGGTGCGGAATTCGAAGGTGTCGGAGGGAGTACGGCGCTCCTGTCGGGACATCTCGCCCTGGACTACAATATCCTCAAAAAACCCGTGACGCCGTTTTTTGGCATCGGCGCTGGATTACATTATGCGCCGGACGCGTCCGACTGCCTTTATAGCGCGAATCTGGACCTTGGTCTGCGTTGGGACATCAACGACTGCTGGTTCGCCAAGGCGTCTTATCAACCGACCCTGCTCATGCACCAGGGCCTGAGCGGCGGCATTTTGGCCAACTTGTTTACTGTGGGTGTGGGCATTAAATTCTGACGGGCCATCTCCCGGGCGGTCTGCGGCGTTCCGCCACCCGGTCGATCGGCCAGTAATGGTCCGTTTGGTCACCTTCGGGGGAGCGTTGGTCGCCCCGGAGCTCTGCGAAGGTTAATCTTTGCGAGCCGGCTCATCAGTTGCTTCACCCGATTAAACGGCGGCACAACTGTGCCGTGGCCCGGGTTGACTCCCGCCGGCCGCGCTTCTACCTTCAGGTTGCATGTTCGACCTTGTCGCACCTTTCAAACCTGCCGGCGACCAGCCGCAAGCCATTGCGAAGCTGACCGACGGCACTTTGTCCGGCTCGAAACACCAGACCCTGCTCGGCGTGACCGGTTCCGGCAAGACCTTCGCCATCGCCAACGTCATCAAAAACGTGGACAAACCCACGTTGGTCATCTCGCACAACAAGACGCTGGCGGCGCAGCTTTACGCCGAGTTCAAGGGCTTTTTCCCGCACCACGCCGTCGAATACTTCGTCAGCTACTTCGATTATTACCAGCCGGAAGCCTACATTCCGCGCACCGATACGTTCATCGAGAAGGATTCCAGTCGGAACGAGGAAATCGAGCGGCTGCGGCTCTCGACCATGAGTTCGCTCTTCTCCCGGCGCGACGTCGTCGTGGTGGCCAGTGTGTCGTGCATTTACGGCATCGGCAGCAAGGAGGATTACGAGGCCATGGTCATCCCCATTCGCGTCGGCCAGGACATTTCGCGCGAGCAATTTCTGGCGCGCCTGGTGGATTTGCAGTACGACCGGAACGACATTGCGTTCGAGCGCGGCCATTTCCGCGTGCGCGGTGACACGGTGGAGGTCCGGCCCGCCGGGCGCGAAGACGGTCTGCGTGTCGAGTTTTTCGGAGAGCAAATCGAGCGGCTCACCCGTTTCGAACCGTTGACGGGAAACAAGACCGAATCGCTTGACGCCGTGACCATCTTCCCGGGAAAACAATTCGTCACCACTTCCGACAAGATGAAGCGCGCCGCCCTGGCCATCCGCGAGGAATTGCGCGAGCGCATCGTGTGGTTTGAAAAGAATGGAAAGCTGCTCGAAGCCCAGCGGATCAAACAACGCACCGAATTTGACCTCGAAATGATGGAGGAAATGGGTGTCTGTTCCGGCATCGAGAATTATTCCCGCCACATCGCCGGCCGCCCGCCCGGTTCGCGGCCGGCGACGGTGATTGATTTCTTTCCGAACGATTACCTGCTGGTGATTGATGAATCGCACGCCACCGTGCCGCAAATCGGCGCGATGTTCGAAGGCGACCGTTCGCGCAAAACGGTTCTGGTGGAATATGGTTTCCGCCTGCCAAGCGCGCTGGATAATCGGCCATTGAAGTTCGAGGAATTTCAGGGAATGCAGGGTCAGACGATTTATGTCAGCGCCACTCCAGCCAAACGGGAACTGGAATGGTCGCGGCAGAGTGCCGTTGGAGTTCAAGCTTCAGCTTGTCCCCCGAACACGCTAAAGCGTGAACTCCAACAGGGCGTCGTCGAACTGGTCGTCCGCCCGACCGGGCTGATTGACCCGAAGGTCACGCTCAAGCCGCTTAAAGGCCAGATTGACGATCTGATCGAGGAATGTCGCAAGCGCGCCGACCTCAAGGAACGCACACTGGTAACGACGCTCACCAAACGCACCGCCGAGGAACTGACCGATTACCTCCGCGGCATCGGCGTCAATGTCCAGTATCTCCACAGCGAGATTGACGCGATTGAACGCGTGGAAATTTTGCGTTCGTTGCGCAAAGGCGAATTCGACGTGCTCGTCGGAATCAACCTGCTTCGCGAAGGTTTGGATTTGCCGGAGGTTTCGCTGGTGGCCATTCTCGATGCGGACAAGGAAGGTTTTTTGCGCAGCGAAACGAGCCTGATTCAGACGGCGGGCCGCGCGGCGCGCCATCTTAACGGCGAAGTCATACTCTACGCCGACGTGATGACGGACAGCATCAAACGATTCCTGGCCGTCACGGAGTATCGCCGCAAGAAACAAATCGCCTACAACGAGGAACACCACATCACACCGCGCAGCGTCAGCCGGGCAGTTGAGGAAAGCCTGGCCGTTTACGAATCGAAACGCGAAGCCGGTGCGTCGGTGCTCAAAGACGCGGCCATGGACGTGGACCTGACCGAAACCATCAGCGAACTGGAAACGGAAATGCTCAAAGCTGCCGAGGAGTTGCAATTTGAGAAGGCCGCCCTGCTCCGCGACCAAATCAAGGAACTCAAACGCGCGATTGACGGAGAGAAAGTCGAAACCAGGCCGGTGAATTACAGGAAGCCGAGACGGGCGAGAAAGTGAATCAACACCCTCCTTTGTAATAATGATGCAAAGGGTTGCCTCTCATCACTTTCGTTCTCTGGTTGCTCTTATCATAGAAAAGATAATAATCGACATATTCGTCCAATCCTACCTCAAGTTCGATCCTTACGGCATGTTGACCAGTTCCGTCTTCGTAAAAATCAACTTCAGAGATAAAAAAGTCCTGGCCCTTCGGCCAAACTGAACGTGCATAGGCTGTATAATCGACAATGACGGATTCATCAATATTATAAGAAGTATGAAGACTTTCGCCTTTCTTTAGATTAGGCGGATCAACAGAGGCAATGCCTTCATAGGCAACATGACGAGTCCAGCCTTTTACCAAATCAGCGGGCGAATTAAGAGCACAATACAAATCAAACGGGAAAAACAGCGTGTCGGCTGTAACTGAAAATGGGGCATCGACAATTGCAGCAACATTCCCATCAGCGATCCAATGACCATCCGTGCGAATTCCTCCATAAATATTTTCATTTGGCTGGTCACTAACAATAGTGCCGCAACCGGAACAAAAAGCTGTGGCAACAATAATTGGAAGGACATTTCGCATTTTCGCAGTCGCCTTTGTTTTTAGCACCATGAACGTGACCTTTTAGCACAATCAATGCCAAACCGAATCAAGGTCTTTGCGAATGGCTAACGGCGTGCTAAATCTGGTGGGTGACAACGATGGAAATCATCGGCTTGAGCCTGGCGTTGCTGGTAATGCTGGCGGGGCTGATTGGCGGGCTCGTGCCGGGATTCCCCGGCACCCTGCTCGTGCTGGCGGCCGCGGTTGGTCACCGGCTCTGTTTTGGCCCGGCCAGCGTCAACCAATCCGTGTTGATTATCCTGATATCGCTCACGGCGGTCGCCCTGGTGTTCGATTTTCTGGCCGGCTGGTTCGGAGCCAACAAATTCGGCGCGACCTGGCGCGGGGCGGCGGGTGCGATGC
>DATEGR010000257.1:0-3153 GCA_035279985.1 Verrucomicrobiia bacterium | reverse complement strand
AGTGTAGCCGCGGACGTGAGTCCGCGCACTTTGAACACAATAAAAGTCAGCGCCGACTCACGTCGACGGCTACGGTTTCAGTTTTTCAAAAAAGCGGATTTCCCGGGCAAAACTCTTCTCCGAGTCCGAGGCGTGAATCATGTTGAAGAGAAATTGGTCATCGCCCGGTTGCTGGAATTTCAAACGGTACGGAGCATTCGCTTCCTTGGCATCCGGGAGGAAGTCGCCACGAATGGTGCCCGGTTCCGCCTTCCACGGCATGGTCGCACCTACGGCCTTGCGGACTTTCTGGATGGCGCTGGCTCCCCTGAAATGGATGACCTTTACCGGGCCATAGGCCATGTACTTGGAAGTCCCCTCCAGACACGGTGGCCGGTCGCCAATGGCTGGAAAATAAAATTCCTTCCATTTTTCTTCCGGCAGGTTTTCGTTCCCGGCGAGCGTGCATTCTGCCACCACGGTTAATCCCAACGCCATCAGCCGGGCCTCGACCTGGCCGTTCAAGTTGCGCCAAAACGAGTCCGGCTTGATGATGACCAGCGTGTCTTCCGTCTTACGATCTGTCATAGCTTTTTTGGATCTTAGTCTGCAGTGGGCTCCAACGCTTAGCGAAACAAGGCCTCATTTCTTATCGACAGGAATCCAGTCTGGGGACCACGACATAACTGTTCCCATGCACGAGGGAAACTGCACCTCGCCTTGTATAACCGCCGCATTCCCTCCACCGACCGGGTCGGCTTTAAATGACACACTGTGCCAGGTAATCGCAGTTTCTCCCTTGCCACTGGGCCAATTTTCTGCCGAGCCCCAATTTTTCCCGTTCTTGTCTATTCCAGACCATACGAACAAGGTGGATGGATGTTCGCTTACGAACTGGTGAAATGCATTCGTGTCGACTTTTCCGGACAGAGTCACATACGACATTTTAAAAAAGCCAAGCTCCCAATTCACTTTCCCCACGAAGGGAAACTTTTGGATGAGGGTATTGGTGAAGGTGACAGCGATTTCCGGCCCTGCTTTGTTAAAGACCCTCTGTAAATCAGAAACGCTGGCTACTGTCCCATGACGGGGAATAAGCACCGACAAAACAGAACAGACAACAAAAATTCCGCATACCACAACCAAGAGCAGCACAACCCGAATGATGATCTTCTTCAACGTGTGCCTAACCCATTATCAAACCGCAAAACTGCGATTGGATTTCTCCGCCGTCACCACCGTGGCAGACGGAACGTTGCGGCGTTGGAAACCAACGCGATTGAATGCGTTGCCGAGAGCCACGACTTTTTCACGTGTGCATTCGCCCATGAAGCAGACCTGAATCCAGTTTTTCCGGCGCAGATATTCGCTGTTGCAACTGAGCAGATACCCGGCTTCCTGCATTGCTTCGCCGGTTTTCGTCGAATTCATCTCCGCCGGCAGCGCAATGGTGATGACCGCCGGCGACAACAACGCGCCGTTGCCAATCAGATTGAAGCCCGTTTCCGTCAACCGTTCGCGCAACCACGCCGACCATTCGGCGGTTTCGGCAAAGCGCCGATCCCAGTTCACGCGCTTCACCGCGGCGTGCAGCGCATGCAGCAGGTTCGAGGAAAACGTAAAGGGCGTGCCTTCGTGCAACGCGCTGAAGCCGAGGTCAAGGTAACGTGGCAGTTTGTCCGGCGCGGCCGGCACATCGTGATGGTAAAATACCATCGAGAGTCCGGGATAAGCGCGCAGTCCCTTGCCGCTGGACCCGGATGCCATGTAAACGCCGGTCAAATCCACGTGCATCGTGCCAATGGTGCTGATGCAATCAAGGCAAAGCTTCGTCCCGTGCCGCGAACAAAGTTCCTTCAGCGCGCCCAAATCGGCCAGCAGGCCGGTGGACGTTTCGCAATGCGTACACCAAAGCCAGTCAATTTCCGATTTCCGATTTCCGATTTCCGATTTTTTAGAATGAGAGGGCCCGCTCCCGATTCCGCAAAGCTTTTTTTCCACCGCGGCCAAATCCAGCGGCTGACCCCAATCAAATTTCAATGCGTCGAATTTCAGGTTGAACCGTTGTGCCTGGTCCACGAGCCGCTCACCAAATTCGCCATTGCTCAAAATCAAACCGCGTCCGCCCAGCAACGACAGTTGCCCGGCCACCACATCGTTGGCCAGCGTGCCGGAACCCATGAACACCCCGACGTTTTTGGCCCGGACCAGGTCGCAGAGGATTTGCCGGGCGGATTGGAAATCCTTTTTAAAGCTGTCGCCGCGATGCGATTCCGGCGCCTGCTCGAACGCCCGGCGCACTTCGCGGCGGATGGCCACGGGCCCGGGCAGAAAATTCACCGCGCTGGGCTGGAACGAGCGCGCAGGTGATGAGCGCAGAAATTCACGGGCTGTCACCTCGAAGGTTTCGAGCGTGACATACATCGGCTGGAATTGCGCGTCGCCGCTGCCAACGACCGGGCCGAACGGCACGAAACCGAGGTGCTGGTACAGCCGGAACTGCCGCGTGGTGCCGGAAATGATGGCGAGGTCGTAGCCTTTCTCGACGCCGTGTTGCCAGAGCAACGCCAGAATGCCCTGCAGAATCTGGCCGCCGCGCGCACCGCGGAACTTTTTCTCCAGGGCCAGCAACCGGATCTCGCAGATGGTCCGTCCCCGGGGCAGATGGACGTCGAGGTCGGGCAGTTTCTGGTCGAGCGAGAAGGGACGGTTGCCGCGCACGGCGAGCATGCCGACGAGCTTTTGGTTTTGCAGACAAATCAAATACGTGTTTTCGGCGTGGAATTTGTCCACCAGCCGGCGGGTGGCCGACGGATGGTGTTGGGGAATTTCCTCGACGAAGGTCTTGTAATTGAGCCGGTGAATCTGCTCGAATTCCCAATCCTCATTCGCGGATTTAAAGACCAGCGGTTCCTGTGCGCTCATAATTTTGGCTGTTCCGGTTTGGTGGCCGCGGTGCGGCGCGCGGCGAGTACGGCAAATTCATCGGTCAAATTTTTCCGGTGCGCAATCAAAATCATTACCGTCAAAATCGTCAACAGGGCCACCGTGAAATTGCCGCGATCCAGAAACCAGGCGATCATGGGGAAACAGGCAAAGGCAAACATCGCGGGCAAAAGGGATTTTCGCATCAGCGCGAACCCGGCCAGGAACAGCACGGGAAACATCAAAGCG
>DATEGR010000256.1:0-7583 GCA_035279985.1 Verrucomicrobiia bacterium | reverse complement strand
CATCAAATCTGTTTGGCCGGGTTGCTCACTCTGGTATCGCTGGCCAGCGCCCTGGCGTCGCCGGTCCGGGTCGCCTGTGTGGGCGACAGCATCACGTGGGGCTATGGCATTTCCAACCGGCAATATAATTCCTATCCGGCGCAACTGGCCGTCATGTTGGGGACAAATTGGGACGTGCGCAATTTTGGCGTCAACGGCACCACCCTGCTGGGGCAGGGAGACCGGCCGTATGTGAAACAAGCGGCCTATACCCGGGCGCTGGCGTTCAAACCGGACGTGGTCGTCATCGATTTCGGCGCGAATGACAGCAAGCATCCCGGCGATGGCAGCCTGGATGCGGACAAGGCCATCGATAACTGGCAGTATAAAACCAATTTCGTGCATGACTACGAGGAGATGATTGCCGCCTTCCGCCAGGCGAATCCCCGGGCGAGGATTTTCATCTGCCTGCCGACGCCGGATTATCCGGGCCGCTGGGGCATCAACGATAAAACCATCCGCGTGGACATGATTCCCATGATCCGGCAGGCAGCGAAAGAATCCGATGTCGTGGTCATTGACCTTTACACGGCGTTGAGCGGGAAAGCGGGACTGTTTCCCGACACGGTACATCCCGATGCCACCGGAGCCAGGCTGATGGCGGTGGCAGTGTATCGGGTACTGATCGAATATGCTGCGCCGGTGGACGCGAAATAAGCCCGGCCGGACAGGGCATGGCCAACGATCGCGGGTGGCGGTGAAAGCGACACGGGAGCAGGCGAGTTGGATTCCAAGCCCGTCAAAAAGTTTCAACGATTTCATCCATAAACTCGGCCCGTGGTTCCACAAGAGCGCGTGAGGCAGAAAACACAGTATTATCCGGTCTTGCCTGCCGGCGGCTTTGAGCGACTTAAATTCTCAATTTCACATTGGCGGCTGGACGAGCCCCTTGCCTTGGACGTTGACTTTGGTCAGGAACGGTCCGTGGTAGTCGGTCACGCGGATGTCTGCGAGCACCACGTTCGTCATGTTCGCGAGGCTCAAGGCGCGGTCGCAGGTTCCCTGGACCTCGGTCAGGGAAAAGTCGGTCACCGGCCGCTGCGGTGGAATATCATTCGCCAACACAAGCTGGCCAACGTGGTCCACCCGGATGTGGTCGAAGCGAATGTGACTGAGCCGGGTCCATTCCTGGGGGTCGCCGGTGACGGGATCGCTCGCCTGAATGCCCTTGTCGAGCAGATCAATGCCCAGGAACGTCGGCGAATTGCGGATCGTGAGGTTTTCCCCGGTGACATTTTCGATGTACCCGCCCCGCCCGTCACGGCTCTTGAGAAAAATCCCGTTTTGGCGCCCTGACAGGGTGCAGTTTTCCAGATGCACATTGCGGATACCGCCGGACAATTCCGTTCCGATACCCAATGCGGCATAGGTGCTGCTGACCAGCGTGCAATCCCGGATCGTGACATCCTCGGTCGGCCGGTTCAGGTGGACCGCAGCCAGGCCGCGGCCGGATTTGAGCGCAATCGCGTCGTCACCCGTGTTGATGTCACAGCGCTCGATAAGCACCCGCTGGCAGGAGTCCACGTCAATCCCGTCACCGTTGAGGGCGACCGACCGGATCGTCAAGTTTCTGGCCACCACATTCCGGCAGAGCATCGGGTGAATGGACCAGAGCCGCTGGTATTGCGTGGTAAAACCGTCCAGCGTGACATTGGTGCATTCAGAGAATTCAATTAACACCGGCCCGCGCGGGTTGCGCAGGAGGCTCACCGGCAACGGTGGTCCGAGGACAAAACCGCGGCCGACCACGGCAATATTCTCCTGCTTCCCGGCGGAAATCAGGGCGCGATGACCCGGCACAAATTCGCCTTCGAATCGCATCTGGATGACCGGGTAATCGGCGATGTCCGGGCTGCCGACCAGAAAAGCGCGGCTTTCCAGTCGCAAGGTGGTGTTGTTACCGATGACAATGCTCCCAATCAGGTAGTCCCCGGCTGGCACCACCACCGTTCCGCCGCCGGCGGCCGCGCAGGCGTCCAGCGCCTTTTGGAACGCGGCGGTGTCTTTGGTTGCGCCGTCACCGGTGGCATCAAAGGCACGGACATTGAACTCACCTTTGGCTTTAACCACCGTAGCCAGGGAGAACTGCGCCAGACCCCAAGTCAGTGCCAGGACAAAGAAAAACAAACGGTTCATTTCCTGAATCCTAAGGTCAGCCAATATGAGCGTCTATCGCCACAATGGATGATGCTTCAGTCGGTTGATTTGCGGACCCGGATGACGACCTCGCCGCCCTCCAACCCGGGTGAAGAAGCGGTGATCGAGATGCGGCCAGCAGCCGCACTCGCCTTGATAAAGGCGACGCATGCTCCCTCGAAAGCATGGCGTTCGCTCGCCTGAAATGGTTCGTGGCTGGCGTTGTCGGCATTGTCCACTGCCACAATCAGGCCAGGACCGGAAATCTTGAAACGGATTAAATTGTTTGCGGACGGAACCGCCACCCCACGGCGGTCCACCACTGCCGCCCGCACAAAAGCGACGCCGTCCTGGTCATCGGCGAGTCTTTTAAGATTCGTGGTAAGCCGGATTTTTGCGGGCTGGCCGGCCGTGCGCAATTCATCCGTGGCGACTCCTTTGCCGTCGTTCCGCGCAACAGCCTTGAGCGTTCCGGGTGCGAAGTTCACTTTCCACACGCGCGGCGAGGCATCGGCGTGGAGCGGTTGCGTCCCGAGCGATGTGCCGTTCAGGAACAATTCCACTTCCTTGCAGTTGGAGTAAACTTCCACCGTTTCGTCGTGGGGCTGCAGGTTTTTCGGTGTCCAGTCGGCGAGTAAAACCTGCGGCCGGCGCAGGACGTCCTGGGAGACGGGTTCGTAACCGGGATCCGTCGGCCGGAGCGTATTGGGCGCAATCCGGCGCGTGATGAAGACCATGGGTTTGGCCGACCACCAGCTCTGCCGCTCAAACGCCATCGGCTTGGGTGCGCCCGTGCGGTCCAGAAGACCCGACCCGGCGGCGATCACCGGCCAGCGGCGCGATTCTCCGAGGTAATCAATGCCGCTCCAGAGAAATTGTCCGGCATAGGGCGGATTGTCCCGCAACGCCAGCCAGGCGACGCGGCTGTGCTGATTTTCCGTGCCGATGATTTTGCGCTTCGGGTTTTGCGCATGCGCGGCGAGGATTTCGTTTTCACGGTAATTCTGGCCGATGACGTCCAGCATGTCCGCGAGCCCGTCGTCGTAATCGTGGCTGGCATTAGGGCGAAACAATGCCTGCGTCACGGGCCGGGTCGGGTCGGTTTCGTGGGCCACAGCCACCAGCCCCTTGAGAATGCCCTTCGCCAGCCCGGCTTTGGGCGTGTCATGGATTTCGTTGCCTACGCTGTAAAGAATGATGCTGGGATGATTCCGGTCGCGCAAAATGGTGTCGCGTTCGTCTGTAAGTGACCATTCATTGAAGTAGAGGTGGTAGTCGTAAGGGTTCTTTCCCACCGTCCAGCAGTCGAACATTTCATCCATCACCAGAAATCCCATCCGGTCGCACAGATCAAGGAACTCCGGTGCCGGCGGGTTGTGCGCGGTGCGGATGGCATTCACGCCCAATTCCTTCAAGGTTTCCAATCGTTCCTGCCAGACGCCCAGCGGCACCGCCGCGCCGAAGGCGCCGCCGTCGTGATGCAAGCAGACGCCCTTGATTTTGAAATTTTTCCCGTTCAACCAGAAACCGGTGGCGGCGTCGAAGTGAAATTCACGAATGCCGAAGGAAACGGCCACGTTGTCGTACAGGGAGCCCCACGATTTGAAAGGAGCCGTCGCGACTGTTGGGCGAGAAGTCTGTGATCGCGCCGAAGTCACCTCCAATGGCATCGGTTCAGGATCCGCTTCCGCTGGCGGGCCGCAGACGTCCACGCGCGCCTGGTAAAGCACCGGATGGTCCAGGTCCCAACGTTGCGGGTTCTTTACGAAGATGTCCCGGTTGAATTGTCCGGAGCTGGCATTCGTAATCGTTTGCAACGGCGTTTGCGCCGTCCCGACAATTTTGCCGTCGGGGCCGACCACGGAAATATTCAGGAACACTTCAATGGGCGTACCGTATTCGTTGGTGACGGTCACTTGTGTCCGAACGGTCGCCTGGGCGTCGGTGACTTCCGGGGTTGAAAGAAAAAGCCCTCCTTGCGGGACATACACATGGCTCGTTTCGACCAGCCGGACGTGGCGGTAAATCCCCGCTCCCGAATACCACCTTGACGCCGGCTGCTGCGAAGTGTCGGCGCGGACAGCGATGACGTTGTCGCTGCCGAAATTCACGTGGCCGGTCAGGTTGTAACTGAAACTGACATAGCCATAGGGCCGGTGGCCGAGATGAAAACCGTTGATCCAGACATCGCTGTTCGCCATCACCCCGTCGAACTCGACAAACACGCGACGATCCGGTTCGCCCGCCGGCAAGGTAAAATGTTTCCGATACCAGCCGACACCACTGGGCAGAAAGGCGCCGGCGCCGCCAGTCTGGTTGGTCTCCGCAAACGGTCCTTCGATGCTCCAATCGTGTGGCACGTCCAGTTTGCACCAGCCAGCATCACCAGAGCCAGCCTGCTCCGCGTCGGGTGGATCACCTTTAATGAAATACCAGTCGGTGTCAAAAGGCTCGATGACGCGGACATTTGCCGCGGTGACGGCTGGCGGCAGCAGCAGCCACGCGGCGACGAACAAAACGAATGGGCGAAATTGTCTCATGAATCGCGGTAAAGTCATCGTGGCCCAAAACCTATCCGGCGCCGGCTTTTTTAATTTCGACCGCATAGACCTGGCTGGCGCCGGACAGGTTGGAATGGAAGATGACCCATTTCATGTCGGGCGAAAACATTGCGTTGGGTTCGAGCGCATAATTGTGTTTGGCCATGTTGACGAGCCGTTCGGCGTGAAAGACGCCCGGACGAATCAGGCCGGTTTCGTCCCGGTTGGTTTCCGTCGTATCCGGCACCAACTCCGGACGGAAAAGATAAATCCATTTGCCGTTCGTGGCGCGGGCCACCATGCGGTCGTCGCCCCCGTCGCCGCAAAACAGTTTACCATCGGGCGAGACGTTGAAATGCACCGACCACTCGTCGCGTTGCAGATGATACCACGTCCGCGCGCCGGTCCGGACGTTGTAGCCGCCCACCCAGAAATTCTCGCCGCGCGGCGTCTGCAAATCATACCAGACCGTCTGGCCGTCGGCGCCCCAGAATTCGTGTCCGGCGATTTCCATGACCATGGTCCGCTGGTGAACCAGCGTCAGGTCCGTGCCGTCGCTGCGGATGGTCCAGATGCGGTCCACGTCCTGCCACGGACCTTCGTGGCAGAACAGGAGCCGATGCGGGTCGGTGGGTGAAAACTGGAGATGATTGAGCCAGTCGGTGCAGCGATTGTATGTCCTGACTTCGCCGGTTTTGAGATTGAGGAAGAACAATTCCATTGGCAGATGCTCATTGAAACGCCGGGTCAACATCTCACCCTTGCGTTCGCGCTGTTGGTTGGGTGTCAGGTTGGGATTGAAGCGGAACGACGGTTGGTTGGTGAGATGACCGAAATCGACGGTCGTGCCTGCCAGCAGCGTTTCGTCGCTGTTGACCGTAACGGCATTTTCGCCCGGCGGCAACGTGGCAACCTCATGCGTGGCTTTCGTGTTCAGGTCGGTCGCGTAAACGACCCGGCTCTGGGGGGCGAACCGGTTTCCGTTGAACCGATAATAATACACCTGGCCGGTCTTGCGGCCGACCATCAGAATGCCAACGCGGCCCTTGACCACCAGCTCGATTTGGCGGGTTTGGAGATCGATGGTGGAAATCCCGCCGGGCGTGGTGATGACCATTTTTTTGCCGTCGGGTGTGAACGGGTTCAGGTTGAAATAGAGGCTTTGGCTGCCGGGCTCGCGCGAAAGCTGGATGACGCGGTGACCGGTGTCAGGATCAATCCATTCCGTCGGCAGGTTCGTGTCCGCGTGAGCGACCAGGGACACAGCGCAAAGGCCCGGCAGCCATGCCGCCGGCAATCGTTGGAACAAGGTAATCGTTTTCATGTCATTTTGGTTTCAACGTTCATGGTTGGTCAGCCGGCAGATACGGCGCGAGCGGATCGTTCGGGAGCGCCTTCAGGCCGGCAACAACGCATTGCGCGTTCAAGTCGGCTCCGGCGGCCGTGGTGTGCGTGTGTCCATCAGCAAAAAGCGGATCAACTTTCTTCCGTCCGAGCGCGTCGTAGCGTTCGGCGATGAGCTCATTGAGGTCAATGAAGGGCGCGTTTGCGGCTCTGGCTGCCTCCTCGGCCCAGCCGGCGTAACTGTTCTGGCTGCGGACAATCTTGCTGTCCTGCCAGATCTTGCGCGGAATTTGCGAGCAGACAATCGGCGTGGCGGCTTGCGCCCGCGTGTCGGCGACGTATTTTCGCAAATACCAGCCGTAGGTGTGCACGATTTCCGGGCGTCCGGTCATCAGATTGGTGATTGCCCGGTTTCCATCACCGACGCCTGGAATGGTTCCGCGCGCCCGGGTTCGGTCATTCAAAGGTCCCGGGTCATTGTGGCCGAATTGCATCATCACAAAGTCACCGGGCTTGATCATGTTCAACACACACTGCCATTGTCCGCCGGTCAGGTAACTGCGGCTGCTGGTGCCCCCGATGGCGCGGTTGACGACGTTGATTTTGTCGAGGTCAAAATATTTGCCGAGAAAATCGCCCCACCCCCACTGGTGGTTGGCGCCGGTGCCGCGGCCATTCCGCACGGTGGAGTCGCCGATGAGAAAGAGCGTCGGCAGTTTCGGATTGCCGGGCAGCGGCAGTTGCAGCCAGCTGAACGGGTCGGCCTTTACGGCCGCGCCTTTGGCCGATAGGAATTTGGTGATCGGACTGGGCCGCAATCCTTTTAACCCCGCCACCACACCGGCGGCGTGGAGATCGGCGCCGACGGCGTTGAAATGCGTGTGGTCGCGCGGGTAAAGCGCCTTCACCTGGTCTTCGCCCATCGCCTCAAATTTATCGGCCATGATGTCCGTCAAATCAATGAACAGCGCGTGCTCGGCCCGTGCAGTTTCGGCGGCCCACGGACTGTAACGGCCGGACCCGCGTTCGATGCGGCCGTCATGCCAGATGTCGCGCACGGTGAGCGTCAACACGATGGGTGTCGCGCCTTTGGCCCGGGTGTCCTCAATCAGCTTGCGCATATACCAGCCGTAGGTGTGCACCACTTCGTGTTTCCCGGTCTGCAAATTGTCGATTGCCTGCGTCTCGTCGCCGAGGCCGGGCAGGGAACCGCGCGCGCGGCGGGGATCGTTGATCAAGCCCGCATCATTGTGGCCGAATTGGATCAACACAATGTCGCCGGGCTTCACCCCGGCCAGCAGCCGGGCCCACAAACCCTCGGTGATGAACGTGCGGCTGCTGCGCCCGCCGCGGGCGCAGTTGACGACGTTGACCTTCGCCGGGTCGAAGTAATCAGCAAAGGGCACCGCCCAGCCCTGCTGATTTTCACCGGCGCCGCGGGCAGCGGTCGAATCGCCCGCGATGAAAATCGTCGGCAACGCCGGATTGTTCACGTGAATCCGGGGCGGCCGATTGGACTTCAAA
>DATEGR010000255.1:0-14265 GCA_035279985.1 Verrucomicrobiia bacterium | reverse complement strand
AGCACGGCGTGCGGCACGCGGCCGTCCACGAATGAAACCTTTTCCACGCCGGATTGAATGGCGGTGACGGCGCTGTCCACCTTCGGGATCATGCCTTTATCAATGATACCGTTCTGCTTGAGCACACCGACTTCGCCGCTTTTGAGATGGGACACGACGGAATCCGGCCGTTTCGGGTCGTTCAACAAACCGGGCACGTCGCTCATGAACACGAGCCGTTTGGCCTTGAGCGCAATGGCGGCCTGCGCCGCGGCCACATCGGCGTTGCAGTTGTAAATTTTCCCGTCCTCGCCGCGCGCCGTCGGGCTGATGACCGGCGTGAAACCGCACCAGATGGACTCCTTCAACGGCGCGGTGTTGACCTCCACGACTTCGCCCACGTAACCGATGTCAATTTTTTTGCCAGGGTTTTCCTTGTCGTCCAGCCAGAGCTGGCGGCACTTGAAAATGTCCGGCCCGGCAAAACCGATGGCGCGGCCGCCGAGCGCGTTGATGGTCTTGACGATTTCCGGGTTGATCTCGCGCGACAGCACGTCGTCCACGATTTTTGCCGTCGCCTCATTCGTAACCCGCTGGCCCTGGATGAATTCCGCCTTCAACCCGGCCTTTTCCATTGCACGGGTGATGGCCTTGCCGCCGCCATGCACCACCACCGGATCAATCTCGACTGCTTCCAGGAAAACAATGTCCCGCGCAACGCTGTCGCGGACGTTGGCATCGGGCGAATCCATGAAGCTGCCGCCGTATTTGACGACGAAGGTGGCGCCGCTGAACCGCAGGATATACGGCAGCGCTTCCAGCAGCGTTTCGGCTTTGGCGATGAGGTCTTGCACGGGCTTATTCCTAGCAGGAAGCCCGGCGAAGAAAAGCGCGTTTCGTCACGACAATTTCACTTTCGCCCGGGCGGGGATTTCCCTAAATTGCCGTCGCCATGCCTGAAATTGCCAAGTTCGTGAACAGCGCCTCGGCCAGCATCACCCCGGCCATCGCGGAGAAAGTCCTGCGCCAGTTGCCGCAATGGAAGCTGGAGTTCACCCAGATCAACGCGCCGAAATTCCCCCACCTCGTGGACCAGTTGGAATTTCTGGCCAACGCCGCCGAGGACGCGATTGAAGGCGCCTACAAGGAACTGCCATACCAGACCATCGCGCAATCGGTATTTGCGCTGCTCTACGCGCACAAGAAAATGGGTATCATCCCGGACAGCATTCTGGAACTGGGCCGCGCCGACGATTCGAGCGTGGTGCGCAGCGTGCTGATTCAAAACGAAAAAGTGTTTGCGAAATACGCCGGGCTGCAGGGCGTGAACTGGCAGCGCATCACCAGCCAGCCGTAAGACCATTACCACCCCGGCTGTTTTATGAGGTTCACGGTCCCGTCCGGGGCAATATCAATAAGATAAAGCCCCTGGGGTGTTTGACCCGCCTTCATTGCGGCCGCTCTGACCAGTCCGGCCATGGCGGTAATCGTTTCGGGACCTTGCGAATCCGTTTTGGATCCCAGCGTGTCCAGCATCCACCCATCCTGAAGTTTCACACTGTCGTCCACGGTTCCCCATCCCGGCTTCATTTTGACCACATAACGGCGGCTGTGGTCGGGGAGCCAGATAATCTGGTTCGAAAACTGGTTTTGGACATCCCCTTTGTCATCTTTCTTGGGCTGGTCACCCACCAGCAAGTAAGGCCGGGGTTCATAGAAGTGCACACCGTCCGAGGTGTCCTGGTCGTCAACGTGTTTCACCTGCACCTCCGCGCAACCGGAGACCAGACAGGCGGTGCAGATCAGAGTTGCCGTCCATTGGTTCATAAAATTCTTTTCACCTGAAATTTATTTTACGCAGCGCATGGTCCACGAACCGTGCTTGAAGCCCCTGACGACCGCTCGAAAAGACGCTGCCATTCCTGATACATTCAAGCCTGTAATATTAGCAACCCTGTTGATAAAACGCCTGGACGTCAATCCCATATTTTCGCTGGAAGCCGACTTAAACCGATTCCCGGCACCGCCTCAGGCGCGCAAACACCCGCCGGTCGGCCCGCACAAACATGCTGTAGAAATGCGGAATGGCATTTGCTAATCATTGTTGCAGCTCACCTTATGTATCGCTCGTGGGAACATGTTGTTCCGACGCGAGTTTGAGAGGTTTGCTTTGACCGGCGCGGGTGGTGTCCGGTTTCCCGGATCAAGGTGTGCCGGGAAGATCCAGCTTCTTGGGGGAAATGAAGTGTCACAAGGCACTTCATAACCATGAAAAGAAAGGATAGTTATGACTCGTTCGTTAACCGAATCCCGGGCCCTCACCCGGTTCGTTCAAGACGTTCCTTCACCATGCCGTTGCCACACTGTTCCCCGGCGTTTCCCTGGTGCCCGGCTGGTTTTTTCATTGCTGGCCGTGCTCCTTTCCGCGTCCTCGGTCTTTGCCGGTGTCATGATGGAAGGGTTTTACTGGAATTGTCCCAGTCCCTGGTATCCCACCCTGCAATCGGAAGCGTCCGCCCTGGCAAATATGGCCGGCGGTTACGGTATTAATCGCATCTGGTTTCCGCCGCCGCAGAAATGTGCCAGTGGCGGGTATTCCATGGGTTATGACCCCTACGATTATTATGATTTGGGGCAGTTGAACCAGGAAGGCACCACCGCGACGCATTTCGGCACCCAGGCACAGTTGAAAAGCGCCATCGCCGCGTTCAAGGCGCTGGGCATTTCCTGCATCGGCGACATGGTGTTGAATCATCGCAGCGGCGGCCAGAGCGAGTCCAACCCCTACACCGGTGGCACTTCCTATACGGACTTCAGCCACGTCGTCAGCGGCAAATGTCTGTGGCACTGGGATTCCTTTCATCCCAATTACCAGGAGGTCAGCGACGAAGGCACGTTCGGGGGCTACCCGGACATTTGCTACGTCAATTCGCCGCCGTACGGCGACATCATGACGTGGATGGGGTGGCTGAAGAGTTCAAGCAACGCCGGTTTCGACGGCTGGCGGTATGATTACGTGAAGGGGTACCATTCCTGGGTGGTCCACGACATGAACGCTGCCACCAGCCCCACGTTCTCCGTCGGTGAATACTGGGACACGAATGTCGGGAACATTGATAACTGGGTCAATGCGGCCAACTCCTCCGCATTCGATTTCCCGCTGTACTACACCATGCAGACGTTCTGCAACGACACCAGCGGCGGCGGCAATCTCGCCAATATCCTTGACCCCAACCAGTGTTATGCTTCCAAGAATTCGTTCCGGGCGGTGACGTTCTGCGCCAATCATGACACGGACCAGATCGTCAATGACAAGATGATCGCCTACGCGATTATCATGACCTACCAGGGTTACCCCTGTGTTTTCTGGCAGGATTATTTCAATTATGGCCTGGCCACCGGGGGCGGCAACGGCAGCGGCTGGGGGAACGGCATCAATCAACTGGTGTGGTGCCGTGAGAAGCTCGCCGCCGGCGGGCCGAACATTCAAGTATTGAAGAGCAGCGATCCGCAGTGCCTCATCTATGGCAGCTACGGATATTCCTCATCTTCGCCGGGCTACATTGTCATCATCAATACCAACCCCAGCAGCTGGAAGGGTTATACGGTAACCACCGGGAACGGGTACCTGAAGAACCAAACCTTGAAGGCTTATGCCTGGTCTTCGACCGTCAGCGGGCAGAACGTCCAGCCCAATAATCAATGGTGCGACGGCAGTGGAAACGTACAGGTCTGGGCTGCGCCTCGGGGCTATGCGGTCTATTCGGTGAACGGACTTTGAATCGGGAATGCAACCGGCCGGAAGATTGGCCGGGTCCTTCGCCGGCTGGCGGTGTGGGTTTAACCTCGCCGCCAGCCAGAAAAATAATCACGGTTTGCTTTGACCGCTCGCCGCGCCGGGCGCCGCCGTGATGGTTGCCGTTCTGCCTCTCCGCCGCAAAAAGCCCGCCGGCTACTTTCGGTAGCGCTGCTGCATCTCGGGAGAAAGATCTTCGAAATTGATCCGGGTCATCGCCCAACCGCCGCCGGCGGGCGTATAACTGATGATAATGGCGTTCGGCATCACTCGTTCCACCTCTGCGTTCCGGTACACTGCGCCGTTGGCGGTCACCAGCTCATTGGTCGGCCTCACGGGGGCCGGTGAACTTGGGGGCAAGCCCGCCGCGTGGAGTACCACGGTTGTTTTGGATGCCGCGGTCGTCGGCGCTGACGGAGTTTTGACTGGTGCCGCAACCACCGGTCGAGCCGTAGTAACCGGAGCTGCCGAGGCAACGGTAACTTTGGGAGCCGGGGTAACGGGCGCGGAAAAGGCGGGAACCGACGCGACTTTGACCGGAGCCACCACGGGGGTGGTAGCCACAGGTTCGGCTTTGGCCGGAGCATTGGCAATGGGGGCCGTAACTGCCGGAGTAGTGGCGGTCGTCATGGCGGCCGCCGGAGCTTTAGACATCACCGGCGTCGCGGCCGGAGTTTCTGCCGTCGCAGTCATGGCGGCCGGAGCTTCCGGAGTCGGCGCGACGGCAACCGGAGCCGCAGTTACCGGTGCGCTGACGGTGGGAGCAGTGACGGCCGGAGTTTCCGCCACCGCAGGAGTGGCAGCCGGCGTTTCCGGAGTCGAAATGGCAGCCGCCGGAGCAGTCACCGCCGGAGTCGCAGCCGGAGCATTGGCAACCGGTGAAGCATCTGCGGTTGGAGCGGTGGCAACCGGAGCTTCAGCCGCAGGAGTTGAAGCCGTTTGCGGAGTCGCCGCAGTGGCGGAAGTCGTGTCCGTTGCCACGGGCGTGGATACCGCAGGCTGTGCCGCCAGTACCGCGGAATTTGTGTCGGTTAACGGCTGGGCTTGCGAGCGGTCTAATTCGTACATTTTCTGTTCCATGGCGGCGCGGGCGGCGGCCATATCTGAAGCAGTGGCACCAGGTTCCTCTGTGGCAGGAGCGGCGACTGCCGGAGCGGAAGCAGTATCGGTCTGAACTTCAGCTTTGGAAACGGCATTGGTTGAAACTTCAGAGGCGGCAGTGGCAGCCGGAGCTTCCGTGGCCGGAGTGGCCGCCAGCGCGGTTGGTTGAGTCACCCCGGTGGTGGTCGCCGTGCCGGTTGCGTGGGTGGCAGACTCGGCAGGCTGCGCCGACAGCGTCGCCATGGAGCTTGTATCCGTTGAGGGCTGGGCGTCCGGGTGGTCCAACTCGTACATTTTTTGCTGCAAAGCGGCGAAGGCCGCGGCCTGGGTTGGCGTGGTGTCACTGGAAGTTTCAACGGCTGGAGCGGCGGTGGCCGGGGTTTCAGGAGCCGCGGCATTTTCCGAAACCTTCGTATTCGCGGGAACCGTGTCGGTTGGGCTGGTTACGGATTCGCCGGGTTGTGCCGCTGCCTGGGAATTTATATCCGATGACGGCCGGGCTTGCGAGTGGTCCAACTCGGACGATTTTTGTTCCAAAGCCGCGCTCGCCGCAGCCTGTTTCGGGGTCTTACTCGCACAAGCGGAAATAAAACCCGCCACAAGCACGAGAGACAAACCAACAAAGATTCTGGTTTTCATATAGTTTTCAATCTTCAACCGCTGTTGCGAGCATGTCCGGGGCCAATTCGGAATTTCCTTTTCAGAAAAAGTTTGCCATTCGAATCCCCGATCACGAATGTCCTAATAACATACACGCATGGCCTGTCGCGCGAAGAACTTGCCGGACCCGTCGGTCAGGAGCTAATGGATTGCATTATCGGCATTTTAGGCTAAAATAGAGGTGATGTTCCCATGTAATCAGTTTCCGGGCAGGATTTTCCTTAAAACATCAAAATTCATTTTGGCGATTGCGCTGGCCACGCCGATAGTGTCCGCCGCGCAAACCAATATGACCATTTACGCTGATTCATTGGTCAATGGCTGGACGGATGGCAGTTATAATGTGACGCATAGTTTGGCCAATACGTCACCGGTCCATTCCGGGAGCCGTTCCATCAGCGCCACTATCACCAGCGCCTACGGCGGCATTGCCTTGAACCATTCCAGCCTCACGACGACCGGCTTTGCCAGCATCAGCTTCTGGCTCAACGGCGGTTTGATTGGCGGACAACAGCTCCAGATGTATGGCAACCTGAGCAGCGGCACGCAAAACGCCCGTTACCATCTGGCCTCGCCGCAGGCCAATACCTGGCAGCTATACACCGTCTCCTTAAACGCACTGGGCGTGGCCAACACGAACAACTTCACCGGCTTCGCGATCCAGGACTCTGCCGGTTCGACAGAACCCACCTTCTATCTGGATGACATTCAGCTTAACGCCGTCGTGCCGCCGCCCGCGATCGTTCATTTGACCATCAATGCCGGCCAGCCCATCCGCACCGCCGACGCGCGCTGGTTCGGGTTGAACGCGGCCACGTGGGACGGCTTCTACGACACACCGACGACGGTCTCGCTGCTCAACCAGCTGGGCACGCGTGTTATTCGTCTGCCGGGCGGCTCCCTTTCCGACGAATATCATTGGGTGTTGGACCAGTCGGGGACGAACACCTGGCGCTGGGTGACGTCGTTCGCCAATTTCATGCACGTCATCACCAATACCGGCGTCAATGCCCAGGCCATCATCACCGCCGACTACGGCACCGGCACGCCGCAGGAGGCGGCCGCCTGGGTGGCGTATTGTAATGCCACGACCACCAGCACGGTGGCCCTGGGCGTGGATGCCAAGGGCACCAACTGGCAGACGGCGGGATACTGGGCTTCGTTGCGCGCCGCCGCGCCCCTCGGATCCGACGACGGCAAAAACTTTCTCCGCATCTCGCGGACCGCGCCGCTGGGTTTCCAGTACTGGGAGGTCGGCAATGAATGTTACGGCGGCTGGGAAACCGACAGCAACACCGTGGCGCACGACCCCTATACCTACGCCCTGCGCGCCACAAATTACATCGCCCTGATGAGAGCGGTGGACCCGACCATCCACATCGGTGTGGTTTCCACGCCCGGCGAAGACAGCTATGTCAACAACACGAGTCATCCGGCCTTCAATGCGCGGGAGGGGGTCTCTCACAACGGCTGGACGCCGGTGCTGCTCGCCACGCTGCGTTCAGCCGGGGTGACGCCGGATTTTCTGGTGCACCATTTCTATTCCGAATCCGGTTCGGACAACGACGCAACCCTGCTCCAGGCTTCCGCCAACTGGGCTTCCGACGCCGCGAACCTGCGCCAGCAAATCACCGATTATATCGGCAGCAATGGCACCAATATTGAACTGCTGGTCACGGAGAATAATTCCGATTCCGGCCCCGAGGGCAAACAATCTACCAGCCTCGTCAACGGCCTGTATCTGGCCGACAGCCTCGCGCAGCTGATGAAGACGGAGTTCAATTCCCTGGTGTGGTGGGACCTGCGGAACGGCCAGGACACCACCGGCGACTTTTCACCTTCGCTCTACGGCTGGCGCACCTATGGCGACCTCGGCATCATCGGCAACCTGAACACGCTTTATCCCACGTTCTACACCGACAAGCTCATGCAGGACTTCTTTCAAGCCGGTGACACGGTGCTGACAGCCGCGAGTGATTACTCGCTGCTTTCGGCTTATGCGGTCCGGCGGCAGGACGGCAGCCTGACCGTGTTGGCCATCAACAAGGACCCGTCCAACAGTTATACCGGACAGGTGGCGGTGGCCAGCTTCACCCCGGCTTCAACCGGCACGGTCTTTTCCTACGGGATTCCGCAGGACAACGCCGCCAAAACCAACGGGCCCATTTCCTTGCAGGATGTCGCCACCGCAAACTTCAGCGGCGCCGGCACAAACTTCAACTATGCCTTCGGGCCTTACTCGGCCACCGTGCTGGCGCTCTCACCGGCGCCGGCGACCTTGCTGGCCGTTCCGACGGCACTGGCCACAGGCCAGTTCGTCTTTCAACTCCAGGGCCAGACCGGTGTGCCGTATATCATTCAAAGCTCGACCGATCTGCTCACGTGGACCCCGGTCAGCACCAACACGCTCCCGACCGGCACATTGAATATTACCAACTCCGTGGATCCGTCCACGCCGGCGCAATTCTGGCGGGCCGTCTGGCTGCCTTAGTCTCTTTGGAATCATGCGTAGGACAGGCGTCGCGCCTGTCTCTAACTTTTAAATCAACGCCTTGAGGCGCGATTTCCTGTTGAGCCGAAGAAGTATCGTTTGACGAATGAAACATTTGAAGATGGAGACAGGTGCGACGCCCATCCTGCGCACGCTGGCAACGGACCGGGTTCGGTTTCCAGGGCTTCCGTGATCATCGTAGTTTCCGTCCAGCAAATTCCACTCTGGATATTTGGCCGATTTGGCGCAAGTTGTGCCCCGATGGCTACCGACCCAATTTGCGGCATGACGGTGGATGAAATGTCCGCGTTGCGCGCCGAGCGCGACGGACAAACATTCTATTTTTGCAGCGAACATTGCCGGCAGCAGTTCCTCACTTCTGAAATTCCGCACTCCGCATTCCGCACTCCGCATTCCGGACATTCCCACATGCCTCACGGCGGAATGGCGGTTCAGCCGGCGTCGAACGCAAAATATTTTTGTCCGATGTGCCCCGGCGTGGAATCGGACCAACCCGGTGATTGTCCAAAATGCGGGATGGCACTGGAACGGAACCCGGCCTGGGTCGCCACCTCGGGCAAAACCATTTACACCTGCCCGATGCACCCGGAAATCGAGCAGGACCATCCGGGCGATTGCCCGAAGTGCGGGATGGCGCTGGAACCCAAAATCATCTCCGCCGAGCCGGACGACGACAGCGAAACCCGCGCGCTCGCCCGCAAATTTTGGATCGGCCTGGCCCTGACCATTCCCGTCCTGTTTCTGGCGATGGGCCAATGGATTCCCGGTTTGCGAATTGAACACGGGATTCCCAAGGCCATTTCCAAGTGGCTGGAATTCCTGTTGAGCACGCCCGTGGTGTTGTGGGCGGGCGGAATGTTTTTCGGCCGGGCCTGGCGTTCGGTGAAGACGTGGCAATTGAACATGTTCACGCTCATCGCTACTGGTGTCGGTGCCGCGTATGTCTATAGCGTCCTCGCCGTCTTCGCTCCGGGAATTTTCCCGCCATCATTCCTGCAGCACGGCGAAGTGGGACTTTATTTCGAGGCGGCGGCAGTCATCACGGTGTTGGTGTTGCTCGGACAAATGCTCGAAGCCAAAGCGCGCAGCCGCACCGGGCAGGCCATCAAGGCATTACTCGGTCTGGCGGCCAAAACCGCGCATCGCGTCCACGACGGCCAGGAACAGGACGTGCCGGTGGACGAGGTACAGAAAGGCGACCTGCTGCGCGTCCGGCCCGGTGAAAAAATTCCCATCGACGGCGTGATTATCGAGGGCCGGAGCAACGTGGACGAATCCATGATTACCGGTGAACCGATGCCGGTGACCAAAGGAGTGAATGACGCCGTCGTCGGCGCGACCGTGAACCAGACAGGAACCTTTCTAATGCGGGCGGAGAAGGTCGGCTCCGAAACGTTGCTGGCGCAGATTGTGCAGATGGTGGCGGAAGCCCAACGCAGCCGCGCGCCCATCCAGAAACTGGCGGACAACGTGGCCGGCTATTTTGTCCCCGCCGTCATCGGCATCGCCATCATCACTTTTGTGGTCTGGGCGGTTTGGGGGCCGGCCCCGGCGATGGCTTACGCGCTGGTCAACGCGGTATCGGTGCTGATTATTGCCTGTCCGTGCGCGCTCGGTCTGGCAACGCCCATGTCCATCATGGTCGGCGTGGGCCGTGGCGCGCAATCGAGCATTCTCATCCGAAACGCCGAAGCAATTGAAACAACGGAAAAGGTCACGCATCTGCTGACCGACAAAACGGGAACGCTGACGGCTGGAAAACCGAAGGTGGTGAGCATCGTCTCTGCCCGTAGCAGCCGACGTGAGTCGGCTCAAACTGAAAATTCGGCAATCGGCAATCGGCAATCGGCAGTCAGTCAGAGCCGACTCACGTCGGCTGCTACAGATTCTGGAGTGGACGCACAACTCCTCAGCCTGGCTGCGTCGGTCGAGCAATTGAGCGAACATCCATTGGCACGGGCAATTGTGGATGAGGCGAAGGAAAAGAAAATCGCCCTGTCAGCAGCGAGCGATTTTGAATCCACAACCGGCGGCGGCGTGTCGGGAAAAATCCGCGACCAATTGGTCCGCGTGGGGAAAGAGAAATTTCTAAGCGATTCGGGTGTGGCCATTCCCGATGACTTGAAACAAGCATCGCAACAACTTCAGGAAAAGGCGCAGACGGTAGTCTGGGTCGCAGCGGACGGCAAAGCGGTCGGCATCATCGGCATTGCCGATCCCATCAAGGGAACGACGCCTACCGCCATCCGCGCGCTGCACGACATGGGACTGAAGGTCATCATGTGCACCGGCGACAATCGCAAGACCGCCGAGGCCGTGGCAAAGGAACTGGGCATTGACGAGGTCCGAGCGGAATTGACGCCGCAGGGCAAACATGAATTGGTCCGGCAACTGAAGTCGGAAGGCAAAATCGTAGCGATGGCCGGCGACGGCATCAACGACGCGCCGGCTTTGGCCGAGGCGCACGTGGGCATTGCGATGGGTACCGGCACAGACGTGGCCATCCAAAGCGCCGGCATCACGCTGGTGAAAGGCGACCTGCAAGGCATCGTCAAGGCGCTGACCTTGAGCCGGGGCGTAATGAAGAACATCCGGCAGAATTTATTTTTCGCCTTTGTTTATAACGCGCTGGGCGTGCCGATTGCGGCAGGCATTTTATATCCGGTGCTGGGCCTGCTCCTCAGCCCGATGATTGCCGGCGCAGCGATGAGTTTCAGCTCGATCTCCGTTATCAGTAATGCTCTGCGGCTGCGGAAGACGCAGCTGTAGGACTATCGATGGGGCAGGCGAATATCCGTTGCAAGAAATACCCTGAAGCGTTGACAAGCATCGGGCTTCCGCAACAATAGCCCGTCGCATGCGGTTATTCGAAGGTCATTTGCCTCGCCTTTTCCTCCGGTCAGTTTCGCTGGCCGTGCTTGCGCTTTTGTGCGGCTGCCAGACGACCACCCAAAGCCTGTTCACGGCTACCGGCCCCGGCTGGCATATCCAACAAGGCCAGGCCCTCTGGCGGCCGAAACAAGGCCTGCCGGAATTCGGCGGCGACCTCGTGTTGGCCAGCAACCCGGACGGCCGCGCGTTGATTCAGTTCGACAAGACGCCGCTGTCCATGGTGTTTGCGCAGACCACTCCCACCCGCTGGCTCATCCGGTTTCCCCAACAGCAGTACAGTTTCTCCGGGCATGGGCCCCCTCCCACTCGGTTTGCCTGGCTTTATCTGCCCGCGGCCCTGGCCGGGAAACCGCTTCCCCTGACGTTTCACTTTGACCGCAAACCGGATGGCAGTTGGCGGCTGGAAAACACCGGCACGGGAGAAATCGTGGAAGGCTTCCTGTCGCCGTGAGTTCATTTCTGAAACGCTGGTGGTGGGCGCTGCTCCTGGTCGCGGTCGGCCTCGGGCTGTGGCGGCTGCGCTTCGACGTGGACATCCTCAACCTGTTGCCGCCGGATGAACCGACGGTTCAGGGCCTGAAACTTTACCAGCAACATTTCGCCAACGCGCGCGAATTGATCATCACCCTCCGCGCGCCGGACGCCGAACAGGCGGAACAACTGGCGGGCGCACTGGCGGACCGTTTGCGGCAGCAAACCAATCTGGTCGCGGAAGTGACCTGGCAGGCGCCGTGGAATGAGCATCCGGAGCAACTGGGCGAACTGCTCGGCTGGCTGTGGTTCAATCAACCGCCAGAATCGTTTGGTAAACTGACCAACCGGCTGGCGCCGGACCAACTCAAGTCCGCCCTGGAGCAGACCAAGGAAGCGCTCGCCACGTCCATGTCGCCGATGGACCTGGCCCGGCGCGAGTATGATCCGTTTGATTTGCTGACCATGCCGGCTTTGACCAATCTCGCCGGCTTCTCCAGCGGCCAGAACCAGCAGATGTTCGCATCACCCAACGGAAAATTCCGTTTGTTGTACGTGGAATCCGCCGTGGATTTGGGCAGTTACCGTTCGTGCGAAAGCTGGTTGAAGGCGATTCATGCGATTGTAGCGCAGGCGTCCTCGCCAGCGGGTTCTGGCGGCGTCTCGCCGCCGTTGTCCAATTCACGCACCGAGACGGTGCGTGAACCCGCAGTCGGGACGACTGCGCTACAACCCGGTTCATGGAACAACGTCGTGGTGCGTTACACGGGACGGCCGGTATTTGTGGAGGAAATCGCCACCAGCATGCAACGTGACATGAGCCATTCGGTGGGCATCACTTCGACGGTCATTGCCCTGCTCTTCTGGCTGACGCACCGGCGTTGGCGGCCCATGTTGTGGTTGCTGGCGTTGCTGATGTTGATTTTGGGCGCGACGCTGGCCTTGGGCGGGCTGGTGCTGGGAACAGTCAGCGTGGTAAGCCTGGGCTTCGCCGCCGTGCTGCTGGGATTGGCGGTGGATTACGCCGTGGTCCATTATCAGGAAGCGCTCGCGCATCCGCAAATGACAGTACCGGAAATCCGGCGCGCGATTGCGCCGAGCATCTTGTGGGCGGCCATTACCACGATGAGCGCGTTTCTGGTGCTGAACCTGGGCGGACTGCCCGGACTCGGACAACTCGGCACGCTGGTGGCCATCGGCATCGCGTTGTCGGCGCTGGTGATGGTAATGATTTATCTGCCGCCGTTGTTTCCCGAACGCCGAAAACCACGTCCGGATCAACCCGTGTTCCGTTGGTGGAATTATTTCGTCGCACCGCAGGAATCGTGTGGCTGCGACGCCTCGTCGCATGGGGTGGAGCGCGAATTTCTCGTTGCACGAACCGGTCGGCGACGGGGCGTCGCCGCTACTCTGCTGTTGACCGGTTTGATTCTGCTTGGCGCGGGCGCGGTGCTGTGTTTCCGCCTGCCCGGCCTGGACCGGACCGGCAACGCCCTGCAACCGCAACACGGCGAGGCACAGACAACGCTGGACGAAATCACGTCAGAACTGGGACTGCCGCCGCAACCGCTTTGGGTCATCATTTCCGGCAAGAACGAACCTGAAGTTTATCAGCGTCTCATGAACGCCGACACATGGTTGAGTGAGGCAGCTGCAAACCACGTCATCGGCCAATTTCTTTTGCCGACGGCGCTATGGCCACGGGTTGAATATCAGGCGGCCAACCGGGCGACGGCGACGGTTCTAGGAACGAAAGGTCCGTTGCTGCGAGGCGTCGCGTTGGGTGAAGGTTTCAACTCCAATGCGCTGGTGCTGACGGAGGAATTGGTACGCACCTGGGCACAGGCCGGCGCCAGCAAGGGTGTTTTCTGGCCGACCAATCATTTGAGCCAATGGCTGCTGAAACGGTTCATCACGCGAACGCCAGACGAATGGCTGGTGATGGGCCTGGTTTATCCTGCGACGAATCGGGTCGAGCCGACGGCTTTGGCCGGCTTGTCCCGGCGTCTGGCAGTAAATGGCGCGTTGCTTTCCAGTTGGGAACTGCTGGGCGGTGCGACGCTGAAACGCGTGCAGTCCAGAATGTGGGAGGTAGTGACGCCGATGCTGATGCTGGTACTGCTGTCGCTCTGGTTCGCATTCCGCCGGGCAACGGAAATCGTACTGGGCGCGGTGGTGCTGTGCCTGAGCGGACTGTGCCTGCTGGCCATCATGGCCATGAGCGGCTGGACCTGGAATCTGATGAATCTGATGGCCCTGCCGCTGATGCTCGGCACCGGCGTGGACTACACCATCTTCATCCAGTTGGCGCTGCGGCGGCATGGTGGTGATCTGGTCATGGTCCGGCGTTCCGTCGGACGGGCGCTGATGCTCTGCGGCGGCACGGCCGTGGCCGGGTTCGGGTCACTGGGACTTTCCAGCAACCCGGGCATGGCCAGCC
Organism: Verrucomicrobiia bacterium; assembly: GCA_035279985.1. Lineage (GTDB taxonomy): Bacteria > Verrucomicrobiota > Verrucomicrobiia > Limisphaerales > UBA11358 > UBA11358. The sequence continues at coordinate 414 of DATEGR010000255.1, read as the reverse complement.
TGGGCAGGGTATGCGCCGTGGGCATTGGCGCCAATATGCTGATTTCGGTTTTCCTGCTGCCGACATGGTGGAGGTTATTAGGCCGGAAGTCAGAAGTCAGAAGTCAGAAGTCAGCAGCAGGCGAGACGGAATCCATCATCCACCATCCATCATCCACCAACGCGTTTTCTTTGTATCGCGCCGGGTTGTGGCGGTTTGGACTGGTCATTGTGCGAATCCTGCCGGTCGGAGTGGTGAAGGGATTTGCCGCAATCGTGGCCGAACTATATTGGCGGCTTCAACGGCGACGTTGCGACGTGGTGGTGCAAAATTTTCTGCCTCTGTTTACCGACGACCGCACAGCCGCTGAAAGGGCTGCCCACCGGCTCCATCAGAAATTCGCCGCGAAAATGGTGGATTTATGGCGCGTCGAGA
>DATEGR010000254.1:0-5259 GCA_035279985.1 Verrucomicrobiia bacterium | reverse complement strand
CAGGGCACCGTGGGATTGCCGGGTGATTTCGAATCCACGAACGGCGTCCTCTATGGCGCCGCCGGCTATGAAGCCGGCGGATATAATCAACATCACGGATGGATCCTGTGGACCCTGGCCGAACATTACCGCTTCACGCGTGATGACGCCTGGTTGCGTCGCGCGGCGCCCGGCATCGTGGCCGGCGCGGACTGGATTATCCGTGAAACCGCGCGCACCACTGGCCGGGGCGACCTGGCGCGGGGCCTTCTGCCGCCGGGCGACCTCGAGGACATCGGCGATTGGTGGACCTGGCTTTCCACCAGTTGTTATACCTGGCGTGGCCTTGACGACGCGGCCTGGGCACTGGAACAAATTCATGATCCGAATGCTCCCCGCATCCGCGCCGCGGCCGATGTCTATCACAAAAATCTCGTGGACCATTTCCTGGCTGCCTCCGCCCGTTCGCCGGTGGTCCGCTTGCGCGACGGCACGGCGGTTCCACAGATTCCCTCCTACGTCCAGCGCCGCGGCCGGAGCTTCGGCTGGATCTGTGAAACCCTCGAAGGCGCCATGCACCTGATCATCACCAAAGCCATCGACCCGGAATCAGACCGGGCCCAATGGATTCTCAAAGATTACGAGGACAACCTTTTTATTTCCGATCAATACGGCTACACGCTGGATGATTTTGACAAATACTGGTTCGGGCGCGGCGGCATGTCCATGCAGGCCTGCCTCCTCCTCGACCCCGAAGCGTATCTCGATCGGGATGACGTCAAACAGGCCTTGCGCGCCATGTTCAACGCCATTGCCCTCAACCATTTTCCCGACGTCCACATGAACACCGAGCACGCGCTTCCGGAAATGGGCGATTGGCTGGGCGACGTTTATAAAAGTTCCGATGAAGCCAACGTTTGCGGGTGGCTGCGCGAACTGTTCGTCCGCGAGGACGGTGACGTGCTTTTGATTGGCCAGGCCGTTCCGCGCAACTGGTTGAAACCGGGTCAAAAATGCGGCATACAAAACACTGCCACTTACTTCGGAAACACCTCAGTCATCTACCAGGGCGGTTCAGACAGCATCACCGCCAGGCTTCAAGGCCCGACGCGCAATCCGCCCCGCGAAATCCGGCTCCGCTTCCGGACACCCGGAGAGAAGCCGCTCGCGGGTGTGAGGGTGAATGGCCAGGCCTGGCAGAAGCTCGACGGCGATTGGGTCATCCTTCCGGGCAACATCGGCACGGCTGAAATCATCGCCACTTACTGAGGTGTGGGAACCAGGTTGCGCAGTATTCGATGCGGCCTGAGGGTCCTGGTTGATGCCGGCGCTTGGCCCGAAACCGGATCCAGGGCCGCGACCAGACTTTGTGCGTACCAGCGCGCGAAATAATCGTTGGGGTGAAGGGGATCATTGAGACAATCCTTCGGCTTTTTGGCGGCATAGACCCACTCGCTGATTGCGGTCAGGTCCACAAATTGCACGCCCGGTCCGGTCATCGCCTTCAGCTTTGCAGCGTATTCCCCGACACGTTTCCAATATTGGGCATTCGTCGTGTATGCCGGATCGAAACGCAGGGTGGTAACCAACAGGAACTCGGCATTGGGGTTCTTATCGCGAACCGAATTCATGATGTTAGTGATATTATTCGCGAAGGCATCCGCCGGAACATTCCAGAAATCATTTTGGCCGAAAGCAATGAGCACGAGGTCGGGATTCAATGATGCCACCATGCGCTCCGCATAGTCCCTTCCCCACTGTGAAGTCGCGCCGCTTTGGGATGAGTTGTAAAGTTGGATATGCCGGTCCTGATAAATCGTTTCCAGCCGCTGCGCGAAGAGCTCCGGCCAGGGCGGCAGGAATGGACGGATATGCGACAGCCGGCTTTCCCCATAACCGTGGGTGATACTGTCTCCGTAAGCCACCACGGTCAGGGGCCCATGTGACTCCAGCTTTTTCATCGTTTGGGGCAGGCGGTCACCGACAAATTGGGGATACGGATGGTTCCAGGCGTCCTTGTATTCATAAGTCACCATCACCTGTTTGCCACCGACGACATTCCACTTGAATTCACCCGTGAGCAGGTCTTCATTCCGGACTTGCGGCATACGGGACGATGCGCTGCAAATCAAAGTCCGGCCATCAACCGTGTAGTCCGTCCCCTCCGTATAATTCGTCACCAACCCATAGTCCTGGACCGAAATGATCCGCGAAGGATGAAACATCAATTGACCGGTAGCCGGCTGACCGTTTTGCGACAACATCAGGACGGCTTCATTGGCGATCTTCTTGCCCAGCCAGAACGGTTGCATGGTCTGATCCAAATCGCAGGCGGGTTTCAATCCCGCCGCATTTTCATCCGGCATATCCAGACCCACCTGATCCACGAGCACTGAACCTTCAGACGAGACCTTGGAAATGATGATTTCAATCCACTTCGTCAACGGGTGCGGTTGCAGATAATGCTCAATCTTTTGTGGATTGCCGCTTTTCACCTGGATGTCGGATTTTGAATCAACTTTCATGATCTCGCGGCCGTCCTGGTCGAGGAAGCGGATTGCGAAAACCCAGCCATTCGTGTGTGCCGACCGGATGTTGGCGGACACGGTAAACGCGTTACCAGCGCCGGTTTCGATGCGCTGCATCAGCGAACCGGCGCCGGGACCAATCATGGCCGAGACCTTACCGTCCAGTGGACTGTTCGTTTCCAGATGAACGTCGCCCGTCGTCTGCCAGCCCTTCAGGCCATCCTCGAATCCTCCGTTAATGACGAGATTGGAATCCTGTTCAGCGACCAGTGCCATGCCGGACAGGGCCAACCGGAACACAACCGCAATCAATAAGAATTTTTTCATTCAGTGCATTTTCCACCTGGTTTACATTCCCCGATGATAAACCGGATTTTTACCTGGAGGGCCGCGGATTGGCTTTCGTGGCAATCACCGCCACCATTCCATTGATCGCACTCATTCAGTTCCTGCCGATGAGTTCAAATTCAGCCGGTTTCCCGCTCGCAGAATCTTTCGTCAGCCAGATCTGAAACTTGCCCGGTTCCACCAACCAGCGTCCATTCCTGTCATAAGACCCCAGTCCGGCTGCCGGGATGGTGAATCTGGCATCCTGCGATTCTCCGGGAGTCAAACGCACTTTCCGGAAGCCTTTCAATTCGCGCACCGGTCGCGGTCCGGCCGACGAAATAATGTCCCGGATGTAAAGTTGAACCACTGCAATACCCGGGCGCGAACCGGTATTTGTCAAATTCACGGAGGCGGTAATCGTTCCACCCGATTTCATCGTCGTGGCGCTCAGTTTGACCTCGCCATATTTGAAAGTGGTGTAGGTCAGGCCGAAGCCGAACGGGTACAGCGGGTCCCGCGGTCCATCCACATACTCACCCTGCTGCGGTCTGCCGGTATTCAGATGATTATAATAAACCGGCACCTGCCCGACATCATACGGAATCGACACTGCCAGACGACCTTCCGGATCGGCATCTCCAAAAAGCAAATCCGCAATGCCATTGCCGCCTTGAACCCCCGGGTCCCATGCCTCCAAAATTGCGGAAGCCTGGTCCTGAATTTCGGGCAGGGCCAATGGCCGGCCATTGATGAGGATGACCACCACCGGTTTTCCAAGTCCGGCAATGGCCTTGAACAGCTCCAACTGGTCGCCCGGCAGGTCCAACCGGGAACGGCTTGCGTTTTCCCCACTCCAGGACTTCGGTTCGCCCAGGGCCATGATTACGACATCTGCGGCCCGGACGGCGTCAACGGCCTGGCTGAACTCCGCCTCCCGGCGGGCAGACGGTGACAGGTTTTTCGGGGCCAGTGAACCATCGGAATTGCGTTCAACCTCAGGTAACTCGCACCCATGGACAACCTTTAGTTCAGCAGTCGAGGCGAGTTTGGCGCGAATTCCGGCTGCAATCGATACGACATCACCGGAGCGTCCTCGCGCGCACCAGCTGCCCAGCAGATTGTCCGTATCGTCCCCCAACGGGCCGATCACTGCGATTCGCTTCAATTGTCGCGAAAGCGGAAGGGTGTTGTTCCCGTTCTTCAGCAACACGCACGATTTGACAACGGCCTTGCGCGCCAACGCCAAGGCATCCGGTTTGAGGAAGGCGGTCCTGGACAAAGACTCATCCACATAGGGCCTTTCAAACAATCCCCTGGCAAATTTAACCCGGAGCACTCGCGTCACAGCTTCATCAATGGTCTTTTCCTTGATAGTTCCGGCCAATACCTGTTGTTTGAGCGTGCTCAAATAATTTGTCGTGAGCATTTCCATGTCGACCCCGGCGGTTAACGCCAGCCTCGCCGCTTGCGCAGGGTTGGCGGCCACACCCTGGGAAATGAGCTCATTCACCGCCGCCCAGTCACTGACGACAAAACCTTGAAACCCCCATTCGTTTTTCAAAATATCCGTCAAGGTATGATGATTGGCGCTCGCCGGCGTCCCGGACAGGCAATTGAAAGCGCTCATCACCGTCCAGGCACCCGCTTCGACGCCGGCCTTGAATTGGGGCAGGTAAAAATTGCGCAAGGTGTATTCGGAGATTTCCGTGGTGTTATAGTCACGTCCGCCTTCCACCGCGCCATAGCCAACATAATGTTTCAGGCAGGCAATGACCCGATCCGGGTCCGCCGGATTGGTTCCTTGAAAACCCCGGACTCCGGCCGCCGCGTAAAGCGACCCCAGATAGGGATCTTCGCCAAAACCTTCCGCAATCCGTCCCCAGCGGGGGTCGCGCGCCAAATCCACCATCGGCGCAAACGTCCAGTCAATGCCCACCGCCGCGGTCTCCCGGGCGGAAATCGCCTGGGTCGCTTCGAACAACTCCGGTTCCCACGCGCAAGCTTCGGCCAGCGGGATCGGGAAAATGGTCCGAAAGCCATGAATGGAATCGGTGCCGAAAATGAGGGGTATGCCCAACCGGCTTTCTTCCACGTCAATCCGCTGCAGACGATTGCGGAGAGCAGGATTTTCAATCAGTTCGCTGCCATCCAGAAATGAGCCGACTTTACCCTGGCGCAGCAACCCGCCATAAGTCGCTTCCGCGTCCGATTCGCGATAAGCCTGGAACAGCTGGCCGATTTTTTCGTCGAGCGTCATCCGTTGCAACAGGTCGGCGACGCGTTTTTCCGGCCGTTGGGTCGGATCCTCATAAACATCCTTCCTGTCATTCTTGTTTAAATCAATCCAACCCCCATGGTAAATGGTCGCCGGCGACGCGGAGGCCACCACCAGCGCGGCCAGGAAAATAACCAGACTGTATTT
>DATEGR010000253.1:0-2180 GCA_035279985.1 Verrucomicrobiia bacterium | reverse complement strand
CCGGCGGTGGTCGACAGAAACAGAGGCAGGGACGGCCGGCTCCGGCCGTCTGCACATTGGCAGGCCCGGGCCGCCGGACAACCTGGCCGGGCAGCAGTTCAGCCCGGCCAAAATCTCTACAGAATTCCCCATACCGGGTTCTATTGATCCGGTTCGTCCGATCTCCACGGCCTGGCACCCTGGCGGTTAAAAATCCGTCGGCCGCGGCCTCTGGTGTCTGTCGTGATTGTTAAAATTTCCACATCACCGCGGCATGGATGCGGTAATCAGGCATCAATTGTTCGCCGGAATTCTCCCGGCTCACCGGCAAATCTGCGCCGATGTGTGCGCTGAGATTTTCCGACCAGGTAAAACTGAGGACGGGGCCCACATACACGATGGTCTCTGCCGAATCATTATCCGGCACGCCCGCGAAGGTGTCTTTGCCCTTGGTCTCGCCGGAAACGGCCGCTTGCAGGGCAACGGTGTAATTGTCATTCAGCACCAGATAAGCGCCCGGTCCGCCGGACCAGCTCCAGTCATTGGCGTATTGATGCTGAACATCTCCTTCGGTGCGGATGCCATATTGCATCTGGCCATCGAGAAAAGCCCGTTTCCAGCGCGAGGAAAAGCCGGTGCCGACCAGCCCGTCGAAGGAACCGGAACCCAGCGCAAGGTCATGGCCGCCGATGCCGGCGGGTAACGCGGAGTCCGGCGTGTTCAAACGCCCGGAGTCGCCGGTGGGAAATTTGATTCCGCCCAGGGCCGTCCAACTGAATGTCCAATCCACGTCACTTTTCCGGTAAAGCACAACATTGCCGACCAGCGATGCATCGCCGAGGCCGGACACGCTGCCACGCATGGCGTCGGAACCGTAGGCGCGATAAATGATGGGCAGATTGAATTGAAGCCCAAAGTGTTTGTTGAAGTTGTAACCCGCGAAAACCTGCGAGGTGAGGCTGTCAATGTACTCACCGTGCCCGGCTTCCTTCCGGCTGTCCAGTTGGAGTGTGCCGAACCCGGTGAACTGTTCGGCCACGCCGCCATAATATCCCTTGCCGACGCCCTGGGCCGCCGTGGCCGAATAGATGGCGCACAGGTCGCACGGCCAAACCGGTTGCCCGCCCGCCGCCGCGAGAACCGTTGCGGTCAAAATCTGCTTCTTCATCTTCAAATCTCAGAGTTGCGAGAACGCCAAATGGCGCTCTCCAGGTTAAAAAGAAATGGGTTCATCCGTGACGACCGGGACACGGATAAGGCAGCACTTGGATTAAACGAAGGAACCGCGTGGCGGCGGCAGGAGGGGTTTTCGGGAACGGGATTGCGCGAAACCATTTGCCGGCGGCAAAGACTCCAATCGCGATGGCGCACTCAGGATAACATTTTCCTTTACCGGCGGAAACTTGAGTTCCTGCATTTGCAGGGTGAATTCATTTTCCCGACTGGATTTTTTCCCGGCCGCGATGGCCTTGCACAGGGAACAGGGATGTCTGCCGTCAAAGGTTTGAGCCACGGCCTGGCTGAATGAATGCGTGTGCAGATTGTCCGCAAGCATCGTGGTCCACGCAACCGTCTGCAGGGCCGCCCAATGCAAACCCGTGGCCGCAACGAGCGCGAGGATCACCAGGAATTTGCCGGGACGTAAAAGCACACCTGTATTATTGTTGAAACGGCCAAAAAATCAAGGCGGACGACCGGGCCCTGACCGACTGGCCGAAAAGGCCTTAGCGCATCAATCGCGACCGGAGACTTTTGCCGGCCGGCATGGTAATTCGACTGAAGAATGCCAGAGTGGCCCGCTGCTCCAAGTCTTTCTGTCTTCGCCCGCTTCGACGCGATCAGGGCGTGGCGGCTGGCGGCTTCCCTGATCGCGGAGTTGATTCGTGCGTTACTTCCGATAGGCAAAAACCATTCCCTCATTGGTCATGGTGAAGGAGTTTCCGTTGACTTTGCCCATGGTCATGCCTGCCCCCTCCCACTGCATAGTGAGTTCCGCGCCCCGGCTCGTATAGGTGGCCTTCACTTCACGGCTCATGTCTCCCCGCTCGGGCAGAGAGAAGGTGATTTGGCTGCTGCAATGGCCGTCGGCGTTGATGGTGAAGACTCCGGACTTGATGGTCGGCGACGCCCCTTCATGGGACAGGTTGCAGGGCAGGTTTTGTCCATCCACGCTGATCAGCGCATAATCCCCGGTGGGATCA
>DATEGR010000252.1:0-6874 GCA_035279985.1 Verrucomicrobiia bacterium | reverse complement strand
ATTATTGACTGTCCAGTCTGTAATTCCGGAGTTGGAACCACTTAGATTGAAAGTAATGGATGTGTTTCTCGCAGATAAGGTTTGCGCCTGACTTTCAACAACTAATCCATCACATAAAAACGCAAGCAGTGCACATTGCAACAACCGCACCTCGCTGGCGAAAGACTTTTTACAGATCTTCATGTCATTGCTTGGGTTTCTGGGTTTCTTCTACGCCCGTTATTGCGCCATTTGCGTATAAAGTCAAGACATTTATTGTCATGATTCAGTGCAAAGAGAGCCATACTGCCCTAAAGGGCATATATCATAAGTAATGAATCATCGTTGTTCAAGTATTAGCACCCGGACCGACCCTGAAGCGGGGCCCTATAACACAAACCACAGCCACAACGACTTGTGTTGCAGGCCTAATGGTCGCGTGTCCGCTTCTTGAGAAGTTGTTAGCCCGGACCCAAGTAATGTGGAATTGGCAGCTATTACTTGCCGATGCAAAACTGGCTGAAAATGGAATCGAGCAGGTCTTCTGTCGCCGTTTTGCCAACAATTTCGCCGATGGCGTTCACGGCAATACGCAAATCCAACGCCCCCAGTTCCAGCGTCACGTTGCTGCGCAGCGCGTCAATCGTCCTTTGCGCCGCCGCCCGCGCGCGGTTCAGCGCGTCCTGATGACGCGAGTTAATCATCACCTGCAACATTTCGGCCTTGATTTCGCCGGACCAGATCAGTTCCTTGATGGCGTCCTTCAACCCTTCCATCCCCTGCCCGCTTAAACAACTCACATCCACAACTCGGAATTCGGAACTCGGAATCTGGAACCCGGCAAGCTTCACCGGCAAATCTATTTTATTCCGCACCAGAATCCGCTTCTTGCCCGCAAACTGGCCCAGGAATGTTACATCCGCGACCGCCAACGGTTCGCTGGCGTCGAGCACGTGCAAAATGAATTCTGCCCGGGCGAGTGATTCGTGACTGCGGCGAATGCCTTCCTGTTCAATCTCATCACGCGCTTCACGCAGACCCGCCGTATCGATGAACACGACCGGCAGGCCGCGAATGTCCGCCGTCTCTTCAATCGTGTCGCGCGTTGTGCCCGGAATCGGCGATACGATGGCACGGTCGCGCCCGAGCAGTTGATTGAGCAGGCTCGATTTGCCCACGTTGGGCCGACCCACAATCGCGGCGCGGATGCCACGGCGCAAAATTTGTCCCTCGTTCGCCGTTCGCAGCAGTTCCTCCATGAACTTCACGCCGCTTTCCAAGCGCTTCAGTAACTGCTCCCTGGTGTCGGGCGCGATATCTTCGTCGGGGAAATCAATGTGCGCTTCGACGTGCGCCAGCGTCTGCATCATCCCGTCACGCAGTTCATTGATGCGCTGCGACAACTTGCCGGCGAGCTGTTCGTTGGCGGCCGCCAGCGCAAGTTCCGTGCGCGAATGAATCAAATCGACGACGGCCTCCGCCTGAGTGAGGTCAATGCGGCCATTAAGAAAGGCGCGCCGCGTGAATTCGCCCGGCTCGGCCGGGCGCGCGCCGTTGGTCAAAAGTGTGTCCAGGACGAGTTTGGCCGCCAGGATGCCACCGTGGCAGGTGATTTCCACCGTGTCCTCGCACGTGTAAGTGCGCGGGGCACGCAGGACGGCCACCAAAACTTCATCAATGGTTTTTCCGCCCAGAACAATTTTGCCGTATTGAATCGTATGCGACGCTGCGGCGGAAGGCTTTCGTGAATTCTGCCCGAGCGGGAGAAAACTCTTGTCGGCGACGGCGAGCGCCTGCGAGCCGGAAATCCGGATAACAGCCAATCCGCCTTCACCCAGCGGCGTGGCGATGGCAGCAATCGTGTCGTCAAACATGAAAATAAATTACGAATTGCGAATTCCGAATGTCGAATCATTCGTCATTCGAAATTTGTCATTCTGAATTTCAGACGTGCCGGCAATTTCCAGCCTGATTTTCCCCGTCATGGCCCTGCAAATAGCAGCGGGCTTTCTCGTAACTTTTCTTGTGTAGATAATGCAGCAGGGTCGGGTCCGTGTCTGCTGGCAATTGTTTCGCCAATTCATCGATGCGCGCAAAGAACGGCAGCAAACCGGGTTTGGGATTGGCCGACGGCAGGGCTTTGACGGCTGCATCCAATTGCACCAGCGCATTCAGCAAATCCATTTTCAGCGACGATTCCACACGTGCAGTAATACCGATATGACGGCGCCCTGACAACTCAATCCGCGTTTGGGTAGTGGTACGTTCTGAAATTTCAAGGTAGGGTCATCGCGCTGCGATGACCGCGCCGCGTTCAGCGGCGCAACGAAACACTGGATAAATCAGGTTGGTTCAGGTTCCGTCCGCTGAACGCGGACGGTGACGCCGCAGCGCGGCGTCCTTACCATAGCAAAACGTACCACTACCCGCGTTTGACGAAGCCTACGAACCCGAACCCGCGAGTTTAAGCCGCAAGCCACTGATCAACCGGGGCGCGGACAGCCTTGTTCGCGAGTTCCAAGGCTTATGAAGCGCGCGGACAAAGCTGTCCGCGCTCGTTGGATTGGCTCTCGCAAACACTTTCCCTATTGATTGCTTTCGGGCATCGCCAGTGTAGCTTTATTTAACCACATGACACGAATTGTCCTGGCTTTGCCTGCCGTATTCCTGCTCACCGGGTGCGTCACGCAAACGGTGGATTGGCAGGCGCGCATCGGCCAGTATACGCAGGACCAGGCCATCACGGATATGGGCCCGCCCGACAAATCCGCAAAGCTGTCCGATGGCACCGTTGTGGATGAATGGCTCACGCAATCCAGCCGGATCATCGTGGCACCGGAACCATATTTTCTGGGACCGGGTGGCTACTTTGGCCCGGACACACCCGGTTATACCGAGACGTACGCGCCCGCTTACTTCCTGCGGCTGACCTTCAGTGCCGACGGCAAACTTAAAGCGTGGAAACAACTCGCCAAATAAATCTGCTTCCGCCTGCGTGAGGCTCATGTTTAACTCGCCTTGTGAATGTAAACGTCGGCATCTGGAGTATTTTGACAAAAGTGGCCGTGGGCCTGGTCATCGTGGCCCTGTTGCTGCTGATCGGCATGAAGTTTCTGCCGTTGTTGCAGCAAAATGAACGGATGCGCGCCGATATTCTGCGGCTGCAAACCCAGCTTCAAATCGAGGAAGCCAAATCCAAGCAGCTCCAGGCCCAGATTGATGAACTGCGAAATGATCCCAATGCCATCGAACGTTTGGCACGCGAAAAACTCGGCTACGCCAGGCCCGGCGAAACCGTGATCCATTTTGAACCGGCCACAAATGCGCCACCGCACTGACCAATTACGATTTATGATTGCGAAACGTCAGCGCGCCTTCGCTTCCAAAGGACAATCGTAAATCATAAATCCCCCTACACCGTCATTATTTCCTTTTCCTTGCTCGCAACGTGCGTGTCAATCCTGGCGATGTACTGGTCGGTCAGCTTCTGCAAATCCTTTTCCGCCTGCTTTTCCTGGTCTTCGGTGATGCCGCTGTCGTGTCCGTGTTTCTTCAACCGCTCCATCGCGTCGCGGCGCACGTGCCGGATGGCCACGCGCCCGTCCTCGGCCATCTTCTTGATCAGTTTGACGAACTCCTGCCGCCGTTCCTGGCTCAATTCCGGAAACGCCAGCCGGATGATTTTGCCCTGAATCGTCGGATTCAAACCGATATTCGCCTTTTGAATCGCCTTCTCGACCGGATGCAGCGAGTTCACATCCCACGGCTGCACCACCAGCATGCGCGGTTCCGGCGTGGTGATGCTGGCCAGTTCGCGAATGCGCATCTGCGCGCCATAGACTTCGACCATGATATTTTCGACCAGCGTGGCGGACGCCTTGCCGGTGCGCACGCCGGCAAATTCGTTCACAATCACCTGCTCGGTCTTGATCATCTTGTCCTCTGCTTCCAACAAAATGTCGTCGGGTGTCATAGAGGTTCCCTTTTTGCCTTTTTTTGCGCTTGCGGTCTAGTGCAAAACAAAGTTGCAAAAAGGCCGGTTTCCTTTTTGCCCGTTTTCCAGCCTGCTGTATAGCGTAAAAACGGATGTAAAAAGGCTGCCGTCAGGCCAACAAGCCCAAGGCACCGGGTCGAATGGAAATTCGGGCGCAAAGTTTTAACCACGGACGGACACGGACGTTTGCTGCACCGGATAGAATGATGATGGGCAATTCGGGCAATTCATCAGTGTCCATCCGCGTTCATTCATGCTCAAGAGGGATTTTACTTCGTGAAAAGTCGTGTCAAACCTCTGAGTTTGGCCGTGCAAATTCATTGTTCCTTGATGGCGCCGTGTATTGCATCGGCATTTGGCCGTTGCTAGACTTTGAGCGTGGCGGACATTGTTTTAACTACGCTTAACGCGAAATACATCCACGCCGCGTTCGGCCTGCGCTATTTGCTGGCTAATCTGGGCGTATTGCAATCGCGCGCCTGTCTCGCCGAGTTCGACATCAACCAGCGCCCGCTCGACATCGCGGAAATCCTGCTGGCGCGAAACCCCAGAATCATCGGCTTCGGCATTTACATCTGGAACGTCGAACCCACCGCTGAAGTCATCGCCACCATCAGGCGCGTCCGGCCGGACATCAAAATCATCCTCGGCGGCCCGGAAGTCAGTTACGAAACCGAAAATCAAGCCATCGTACAATTGGCCGATCATGTCATCACCGGGGAAGCGGACTTGAAATTTGCCGAGGTATGCCGGGTGCTATTATTCCAAACCACTTCCAGGAACACCAAAGAACAAATAGAAATTAGGCGCCTCCTCACCCCGCCCCGCCCCTCCGTCGGCGACGGAGAAGAGGGTGGCCGAAGGACGGGAGAGGAGGTGCAATTACCAAAAATCATTCCCGCTGAACTGCCCGAATTCTCCCAACTCGCCCTGCCCTACGACCTCTACACCGATGACGACATCGCGCATCGCATCATTTACGTGGAGGCCTCGCGCGGCTGTCCGTTCACGTGCGAGTTTTGCCTTTCGTCGCTCGATATTCCGGTGCGGCAGGTTCCGCTGCCTGCCTTGCTCGAACAATTGCAGCGGCTGCTCGACCGCGGCGTGAAGCAGTTCAAGTTCGTGGATCGCACGTTCAACCTGAACGTCAACGTGAGCAAAACGATTCTCGAATTCTTTCTGGAGCGTTATCAATCCGGCTGTTTTTACCATTTCGAGATGATTCCCGACCGGCTGCCGGAATCGTTGCGCGAAATTATTGCCAAATTCGCGCCGGGCGCACTGCAATTTGAGGTCGGCATCCAGACATTCAACGAGGAGGTGAGCGCCGCCATTAAACGCCGCCAGAATTACGGGAAGCTCGCCGACAATTTCCATTTCCTGCGCCGCAAAACCGGCGTCCATATCCATGCGGATCTAATTGCCGGCCTGCCCGGTGAAACGCTGGAGGGTTTTGGCGCCGGCTTCGACCGGTTGATCGCGCTGGGCCCGCAGGAAATCCAGGTCGGTATTCTAAAGCGCCTGCGCGGCACACCGATTGTCCGGCACGACGCTGAATGGCAGATGGTTTACAGCCCGCATCCGCCCTACGAAATACTGCTGAACCAGCTGATGGATTTTACCACGATGCAAAAGCTGCGCCGATTTGCGCGTTACTGGGATCTGGTCGGCAACAGCGGCAATTTCATCGAAACCACGCCGTTGATTTGGGGCGGGCATGGAGTTCCGCCTTCAGGCGGTCCAGCCGGTGCATCAGCGGACAGGCAGCCGCCTAAGGCCGGAACTTCGAACCCTTCCCCGTTCCACGCCTTCCTCCATTTCAGCGAATGGCTGTACGGCCGAACCGGGCGCACGGACAGCATCGCGTTGACGCGGCTGCTGGAATTGCTTTTTGAATTTCTTACGCGCGAACTCCGGCTCGATACAAAGCAAGTCGCTGAAACATTGTGGCGCGATTACCGGCGCACTGGGCGCCGCGACAAACCGGTTTTCCTGAAAGATTTTCTGCCGATGGGGGATACGACGATTTCATTGCTCAAGACGAAGGCCGCTTTACCCAAACGCCAGGCCCGGCATCTGGCGCAAATCCAAGTCTCCTGGAAAAGCTGTTAACAACTTTCCACCTTTTTACCTTTATTCTGCGGGAACATTTGTTAGAAATAGCTGTCGGAATTGATTATGCTTCTGCGGAACAGAAATCAGGTTGTAAACGTGGTTACTGCCATCGTGGTGGGGGTTATCCTTTGCGGTTTTCTGTTTCTGACGGTTATCCTGTTTCTATCGCCAACCTTGCGATAACCCTGTAATTTTTCGGTCCGGCCGTGTCGCTGCTGAAAAACACCTTGCCGGCGAACTGACGTAAGCCCTTGCATTCCAATATCATCAATTTAGCTTGCCACGGGCTTTGGCATCGGTTAACATTTAACCGGTTGTTAGATAACTTGTCTCTTACGGTCATGGAAAATCCTCAAGTGAACTTGGTTCAGTGATGATTTGAAACCCGGTGGTCGGGAACAGTGTGGAGTAGCAGAGTTGGTCTCGGACAGTTAAACATCACATGAGCACAAAGTTGTTTGTCGGAAATCTTTCCTTCAAAACCACTGAAAACGATCTCCAGGACGCGTTCGCCGCTTGCGGCACGGTCGTGGAGACCAACATCATGATGGATCGCATGACGGGTCGCCCCCGGGGTTTTGCGTTCGTCACCATGAGCAGTCCCGAAGAAGCGCAGAAGGCGATCGAAGTTTTGCACGGCAAAGATTTCGATGGTCGCGCCCTGACGGTAAATGTCGCCCGTCCGCGTGAAGAACGTGCCGGCGGCGGCGGTGGCGGTGGCGGTGGCGGTCGTGGCCCGCGTCGTGAATACGGCGGTGGTGGCGGTCGCGGTGGCGATCGTTATTA
>DATEGR010000251.1:0-3628 GCA_035279985.1 Verrucomicrobiia bacterium | reverse complement strand
CCGGCTTGAGGCGTTGTTTCCTCGGCTTATAGGCAGTCACCAACTGGTGAGGAGAAATTTTGAGATGGAGACAGGCGCGACGCCTGTCCTACGCGTGTTGGTTGTCGCTTGGCGTCCATTCTCAACTGCATGGTTCCGGCTAAGAGTGTCGCTTGAACTTCTGATCGTGATTTTCTAACAGGGTGGCATTGACCAATAACCCGTTTTCAAACAGCTCCTTCCGGCAGTGCCAGCCCGGGTCGGTCGAAATTCTACCCAATAACTTGGGCCCGGCTTTTTCAAGCGATGCATCCCAAATAAATTCACTTGCATTTAAAACAAGTAATCTTATAATTCGTGTCGCTTGGTTAAGCGTTACTGACATAGGAAACAAAGCGTTTCGCTTTCAACGTGAACCGGCAACCATACCCGCAGGAAGGTCCATTCGAAGCGGGAGCAAGCAGTTCCAGCTTCCTTGAAGGAACTCCTGTAACCTCGACACCACCGCTTTTCCGTGGGCCGGTTTTCCGAATTCTCTCCGGCACCGCCCTGACTCTCAACCCGTTACCTTATGAAAACCCATGAATTTATGCCGAAGCTGGCTGTGGTTGTGATGACCATGATCTATCCGGTCACCGCCCTCAGCCTGCCAAACTTGACCCCTTATCAACCGGCCGGCTGGTCGGACAAAATCGTCGTGTCAACGACAACCGGCACCACGACGGACAGTCCGTCATTTTCCACAGCGGATACGCTGTACGTGGACTGGGCGGTGGTTAACAACGGCGATATGGGTACCGGCAGCGGCTTTTACTCAGCCCTCTCCGTGGATGGTGTGTTGAAGAATGCCTGGGCTGTCAGCGCGCTGGATGCAAATTATTATTGGCCGGTCATCGACTATTCCATTGGCGTTCTTTCGGCGGGAACGCACACGATCACCATCACCAACGATTGGTTGGGGCAGATTGCTGAAAGCACCAAAGCCGACAACGGCTACACCAAAACCATCGTGGTGGCTCCGCCGGCGCAACCCAACCTGGTTCCCTATCAGCCGCCCGGTTGGTCAGACAAGATTGTGGTTTCGGCAGTCATCGGCACGACAACCAACAGTCCGTTGATTACCCCGTCCGACACAGTCTATGTGGACTGGGCGGTCATCAACAACGGTTCCGGCGCCACCGGGGCGCGTTTCTACACGGCCCTTTATGTGGACGGGTCCTTGAAAACGTCCTGGTACACCGACCCGCCCCTGGGAACCAATTCCTACGTCCATGCGAACGATTACTCCATCGGCGTATTCAGTCTGGGATCACACACGCTCATGCTCATCACCGACTCGACGTCCACCATCACCGAGACCAATGAACTGGACAACATCTACACCCGCCAGTTTACGGTGAGCCCGCCGCCGCAACCCAATCTGGCGCCCTATCAGCCCGCCGGCTGGTCGGACAAAATTGTGATTTCGACAAATACGGATGTCACCATTGACAGCCCGAATCCCACTACGGCCGATACGCTGTATGCGGCCTGGACTGTGGCCAACGTCGGAAACGCCGCAGTGACGAATACCTTTACCACCACCCTCTCCGTCGATGGCGAGATACGGAACACCTGGACCAATGCCCCGCCGCTGGCGCCCTCCAACTACGTTTCCGTTACGAATTACCTCATCGGTTCGCTCGACGCCAAGTGGACGCACACCATTACCGTGGAAACGGACACGGGTTCGGCCGTCCCGGAGAGCAACGAGGGCGATAATCATTACACCAAGCTGATAGCGGTGGTGCAGGCGCCGCCCACGGTCCAGACCCTGGCGGCCACGTCCATCGTGGACGTTTCAGCGCAACTACAAGCCTGGATCGATCCCCATTCGGGGGTCGGGTACGCGTGGTTTGATTACGGAACCACCACCAACTACGGCAGCACCACGTCACATCAATCACTCGGAACCGCCGTCACGAACCTGCATTACAATCTCACCGGTTTGACCGCCGAAACGTCTTATCATTACCGCGCCGTCGCCTATAATGGCGGCGGCACGAATCGCGGCGCCGACGTGGCCTTTATCACGCTGGGCCCGCAAATCCGGATCGAACCCCTCACCCTCACCTTTGCCATCGCCGGCTCGGGCTCCAGCTCCTCTGCCGTTGCCGGTTCTCCGTCCGTTGCGCCGTCTGCCTCTGCCGCCGAACTGCCCGCGGCACTTCCGGTGGAGCAAAAACTCCTCTATCCGGATGATATCACCAGCGGCTTCGGCAAGGGACCGACCGTGGCCGTCACTGTAAACTTGAGCCTGCCTCAGGATGTCCGCGCCAGGACGGATTTCGCTTCCGCCGCCTCGTTAAAAGTACTGCAAACCAACGTGCTGGCCGTGCAACGCGAAGTGCTCGACAGCATTCCGGCCAAGCACCTGAAACTGCGCCACCGATTCGATAACATCGCCGGCTTCTCCGCCGAAGTCACCGCCGAAGGGCTGAAAGCGTTGCAGGCGAATCCGCGCGTCGTTTCCATTGAACCGATTTACATATTGGAACCGCATCTGGCACAGAGCATCCCGCTCGCGCACGGAATGACCTATCGCTCGGCCTACAACGGGGCGGGAATGTCCATCGCCATTTGCGACACGGGTGTTGATTACAACCATCCGCGTCTTGGGGGCGGGGGATTTCCCAACAGCAAGGTGCTCGGAGGCTACGACGTTGGTGATAACGATGCCGATCCCCTGTCGAATACCCAGGGGCATGGCACCTGCTGCGCCGGTATTGCCGCAGGCGACCTCGGGACCGTCGGCGACTACATCGGCGGCGTGGCTTACAACGCCAAACTCTATGCCCTTAAAATAACTTCCGGCACCGGTGGCAGCTGCAGCTCGGATGCGGAAGAAGCGTCCTGGGACTGGTGTGTAACCCATCGGAACGACAATCCTGAATATCCCATCATGGTCATCAGCATGAGCTTTGGCGGCGGGCGCTACCTCTCGCCGTGCGACAACGAGCTTCCGTCCATGACCGCCGTCGCCAGTAACGCCATTGCGGCGGGCATCACCATCCTGGTCTCCTCCGGCAATGACGGCTACTGCGATTCCATTTGCTTCCCCGCCTGTATTTCGAGTGTGATTTCCGTGGGGGCGGTGTTTGACGCGTCCTTTGGCCATATTACACCCTGTATCAATGCCGCATCCTGCGCTCCCAAAATCGCCACCAGCGGTTGCGCGAGCGGTTACTACGCTGATGACGTGTCGGCCCCGGATAAAGTGACTGCTTATTCGAACATGTCGGGCTTTTTAAGTTTGCTTGCTCCCGGAGACGAGATTTACACGACGGACATTGTCGGCTCAGGCGGAATCTCAAGTGGTGATTACGATGAAACCTTCGGTGGAACGTCCGCTGCCTGTCCCTTTGCCGCCGGCACGGTGGCGTGCCTCCAATCCGCGGCGAAAGCGCGGACCGGAAATTATCTGACGCCCCAGGAAGTTAAAAATATTCTGGTCTCCACCGGTGACCTTGTCACCGACACCAAAGTGGCCATAACCAAACCGCGCGTGAACCTCGAGCGGGCCATTCAAAGCCTGCCCGATCGCAGCCAGACCTTCCGCATCTACAACGATGGCGCGGGAAAGCTGACGGTGACTTCGATTACCCTGGAA
>DATEGR010000250.1:0-3345 GCA_035279985.1 Verrucomicrobiia bacterium | reverse complement strand
CGCTTTTCGCCGGCGTGAAAATGGCAATGTCGAACCCGGGGTTTTTCTCCGGTCCGAACTTCAAATGCACCAGCCGGTATTTGACCATTCCGTCAAGCAGAAGGCTGGAATTGATGTCCTGTCCACTCACGTTGCCCGGTGGTGGCGGCGCGTGGCCGAGCTCGTAATGCTCCAGAATTGCCTTCATTTCCTCGCGCCGCGCGCGCCATTGCGCCACCGTCGTCACCTTCGTGCCGTCGTTCATCATCATCGCGTCCGGCATTGCCTGGCGCACGGGCAGATCCTTTACTTCCGGAAAAGTCTCCGGCGCGGCCTTGTTCGCGGGAACGGCCGCCATCAGCACGGCAACGGATAAAACAACGGGGCACCTGAATTTCATGCAAATCAAACGTTGTGATTGAGGCGCAGCGTTGCGTAGAAAAAATCAAAGTAAAGAAAATTTGAGGACGTGCGTGGATGCGAGTTACAGGTCTTCCGCCAGAATGGCCCAGCGTTCGTGGTCCCGCCAGCGCCCGCCGACCTTCAAGTAACGGCGTGAGAATCCTTCCCGCTCAAACCCGCAACTCTGCACCAGCCGGAGAGAGGCGTGATTTTTTGGCTGAATATTGGCTTCCAGGCGGTGAAGTTTGAGCTTCTCAAAGGCGTGTTTTAGAACGAGCCGCATCCCTTCGCGCATCAACCCTTTCCCGGCGTGGGGAGCAAAGGCGTAATAGCCCAGGAACGCGCCCTGTAATGCCCCGGGAATAATATGGTTCAGATGAATGGCGCCGACCAGGTCGCCTGACCCGCGAAGAATCACCAGAAATCCGCGGTGCGAATCGGAATTCATGCGTTTCACGTAGGCTTCAAACTTTACGCGCGTCTTGGGCGGCGCAACCCACGAGTAATGCAAAGCGCGACTCTGCCGAACCGCGGCTTGAAACGCCGGCCAGTCACGCAGGGTCGGCGGCCGGATGGTTACTCGCATAAATTGAATCCTGCTTCAGCCATCAGGGTATCGGCCGGCGACAAAGACTCCACTGGCCGCTGAGACCATGCCATCGCCGGTAATGGGCCTTCCACTGTTTAACCTTTCTGCCGCGCCACGGCCATTGAATTCAAAGACCGGGCGCGGCGAAAGGGGACGCATTAAACTGACGGTCAAGGAGTGAGCCGGTAGTAATTGTCGGGATTGTACAGGTAGTAGCAATCCACCGGATCGAGGCGCGGTAACAGGACGTATCGTTGTCCGCTGGCATCCACACGTTCAGGCAATACCGGCTGGTGGTTCACATAACCCGGCGCCGAGGAATCGTTCAGCGCCGAGGGCGCATCGGGATTCTTGTCGTACGAATCTTCCCGGATCGTATCCACAATCTGGTCCACCCACTTCAGTTTGCGGGCGCTGTCGCCGAATTCCAGCCAATCACCGGTGCTGCGATTCTGGTACATGCGCTTGATGAATTCATCCAGGCTGATGCCCATTTTGGCGGCGACCGGCGCCGCCAGCCGTTTCCACCATTCTTCCATTTCTTTGACATTCTCTTTCTGCTCGGTCAGGTTCCCGCCCATGCCGCCGGATATCTGATGGTGAAGAATGATGGCGTTCGGATAGGCGAATGACTTCTTTGCCTGCGTGGCGATGTTGGCCGCCATGCTGGCGGCAAACGATTTCACCACCACGTAAACCGGGGCGGCGCTCCCGTCCATCGCCTTGAGAATTTTGTATCCCGCCATGACCGAACCGCCGGGTGAGGCGTCAATCACAATGAAGATCGGGTACTCGCGGTTCTGGTTGTTGAAATAATCAATGCGCTCCTGGACATAATCCGCCGTATCACCCCAGATGGGACCATTCAACGCAACCCGGCGGTCGCTGATGGTCAGCACGCCGTCCTTCAATGGTTCCTGGGTATATTGAATATCGTGGTTGACGCGGTTCTTCCACAAATCGTGTTTCGCGCGCAGATCGAGGTCGCTGTTCAGTTTGGCCACTTTCAAATCGAGGTCAGCCTTCTGCGCCTGGAGGTCCGCGGCGCGTAACTTCAATTCCTGCTCGTGCTGGGCCAGTGCCCGGATTTGGCCGGCGATTTCCGCAGCCGCAAGGTCGTTGGTCAATTTCATCCTCTCCAGGCTTTGCCGTCCTGTCGCCAATTCCTCGTCGAGTTGCGCCTTGCGTTCGGCGTCCTTGAGCGTGGCGCGCTTGGCGATCAGGTCGGCTTGCTTGGCAAGGGTATCCAATTGGGCTTGAAGCGCGACGGCGTCAGCCTGTTGCTTTTGCTGCGCCAGGCCGTTTTGCAGTTCCAACCGCTGCTTCCCGGCGGTGAGTTTGGCCAGGTCCTCGTGTAACTTTTGTTCGGCGATGCCGTTTTCAAGTTCGAGCCGCTGCTTTTCAGCCGTGAGTTTGGCCAAATCTTTCTGTAACTGTTGTTGGGCGATGCTGTTTTCCAGCGTCAACCGTTCCTGTTGTTTCTTCAAGTCCGGGAAAGGGCTGTTCGTGTCCGTTTGTCCGACGACATGCCAAGGCAACGCCAGGCCCAGCAGGACGATGCCGACCCACACGCTTGATTTTAAATGATGTATTTTCATTGGATACCGGCCTTTCTAAAGTAAGACTTATTTCATGGTGAATTGGTGAGGCGTTTACAATTTGCGACTCAACGCTTTCGGGAAGCAAGCTTTAAGTGATGCGGTCGGATGCGTGGAAGACTTTCGTCAGACGCCTTCCACCGGTTCGCGGCGCGGAATTTATCTTGCCGAAGCTGTGCGAGACCAGATAGGCATACGGCCATGTCACGGAATTGGATCGCCCTCCTCCTGGTGGCGGCACTCGCAGGCTCCGCGCCTGCAAAACCGGTCGAGCCGCTGCTCCTCCAGTCCCCCACGTTAAGCCGGACCCAAATTGCCTTTGCCTACGGCGGCGAGATCTGGATCGTGGGCCGGGCCGGCGGCGAGGCGCATCGCCTGGTCACGGGTAGCGATCGGCTCGACGGCCCGGTGTTTTCGCCCGACGGAACAATGATCGCCTACACCGGCAACTATCACGGCAACGACGACGTCTATGTTGTGCCGGCTTCCGGTGGCGAACCGCGCCGGCTTACGTATCATCCCGGCGAAGATACCGCTGTCAGCTGGATGCCGGATGGCAGGAACGTGCTTTTCACGTCGCAACGGGCGAGTTACTCGGATCCAAGGCAATTCTTTACCATGCCGGTCGACGGAGGATTTCCGACGGAACTTCCGCTGCCCATGGGATCGGCCGGCTCGTATTCGCCTGACGGCACGCACCTGGCCTACATGCCGATTTTTCAATGGGAGCCCGATTGGAAACAGTATCACGGCGGCCAGACCACGCCCATCTGGATT
>DATEGR010000249.1:0-8167 GCA_035279985.1 Verrucomicrobiia bacterium | reverse complement strand
TCCACATGCGCGACTTTAATTCCCATTTTCGAGCAAACAAGGGTGCAGGCCATGGTTGAGTTGACGTCACCTACGACTACTACCCAGTCGGGCTTTTCCTGTTTACAGACCCCCTCGAATTTCGTCAAAATGTTGGCCGTCTGGACAGCATGCGATCCCGATCCAACCTCCAAATTGATATCGGGCGCAGGGATACCCAATTCTTTGAAAAAAATCTCAGACATCGTTTCGTCGTAATGCTGGCCCGTGTGCACCAAACGGTAGTCCAGGCCAAACCCATTTTGAACTGGTTGAGATAACGCAGTCCGAACGGATTTGATCAGAGGCGCAATCTTCATAAAATTCGGCCGCGCACCAGCAATGAGAAGGAGTTTTTGTGATTTTCCCACGGAGCGGTTGGTTTAAAAATCTTTTTACTTCCGCACGTTGGCACATTCCTGTTCAAGGATGTCCTCGACGTGTCTGATAATTCCCGCCAGCGCCTTGCTCGGCCTCGTATCGGCGAAGGTCCGGGTCCTGACCCGATGCTCCAAACGAATCTTTTCTTTCACTTCAGAAATTTTCTCGATCAAAATGAGCTTTCCCTGCTGATGAAGGTGGCGATCAACGATGCCGATTTTGCCCCGAAAAATGCTGTAAACCGGGATACCCAACGCCGCTGCCTCACGATTCATCGTGCCGCCACCGCTGACCACAAGATCGGAATGCCACAACAGATTAAGTCCATCTACCGCTTCCTTCGGAACAATCACCTTGGAATCCGCAAACCAGTGGGGCCGCTCGTTGCGAATTTGTGACTCTTGCTTTTTGTTGCGCGGAAGCAACACCGCTTTGGCACCCGGTGTGGCCACAAGCCTTTCCATAAATTCGACAAAGAACAAATCACTTTCCGCATTGTAATAGTGAGCCTCATTCGCCGGCGGGCGGACGGTCACGATAAGATTGCCGCCGTCCAGCCCGAGTTGGCCGATCAATCGCGAGTCTGGATTGAATTCGCCCGCATAGACATCTTCCTTGATTCCTTCATAAGCTCGGATTCGGTTCCGGGTCCGACACTGCAAGTCGGTATTGGCTAGGACCCGCGGAACAATTTCCCAGCGGGGGCGTAACAGCCAGGGGGTTTCGGCGAATTCGTAGTCCATCAGCATCACCGTGGGGATACGGAGGAGGTTGGAAAGAAGGATTTGAGATCGCGAACCGTGGGACAACGCGAGGTCCGGCCTGGAGCCGAGGACTGTGGGCAACAGTTGCACGCTCCGCCAGCCAAGGCCCCACACTTTCATCAATCGATTTTTCCCGTAATGGCGTCCTATTTTGTTGCATGCCAGGCCAGAACGAGCTGCCAACTCACAAACCTGGAACGCGTCTCTTGCCGTGAGCAAAATGCTATGTCCACGTTTCTTGAGTTCCCGGATGATCGGTTTGAAAAACGGAACGTGAGGCGTGTTGTCCAAATCAATCCAAATGACGGCCCTGCGATTGGATACCGTGCTCGAGAGTCCGCCGGTACGGATTGATTCTGAGGACAAGCAGGACATGGGTTCAATTTGCATCGCGTCGGACACCGGTTTACCCCAAGTGGGTGATTGCTGTGGAAACGAGAAGGAGACTGCAAATTCTGGAGGATCTGGTGTTGTGCCTCATATCCCGCTTTTGCTCCCGCAGGCCCGGTCTTGACTCTTCAATCCAGCGCCAAGCCTACAACCCTGATTTAGTCACATTGCCCTGCAGAAGAATCCCATCGCCTGAAGAGCTGCGCAGGAATGCAGCTCTAAATATAAACACGCCCCGCCAAGGCAATCCCTTTTAAAGCGCACAAGCCCCTGCCCATAACGCCTTCAAATATCGTTCAAATATTCCTGATGCAGGCGGGCGGGAATGTAGTTCCGCGTTTTATTAAGCACGGTACCGACGGTCGCCTTGGATTCGGCGAGCAACTGATTCGCCCGCTCCACCACGTCCCGATTCGTTTTCTCCGCCTCGAGCACCAGCAAAACCATGTCCATCAGCCCCGAGAGCCGCGCCGTCACGCTGGTCTGGTTGACCGGGGGCATGTCGAAAATAATATAATCATACTCACTCGCCTTGAGTTTGGGCATCAACGCTGAGATTTTTTTAGGCAGATTGGCCGGTAACATGTCGCCGCCGGCCTGTTCCACAGTGGTGTAAAGGTTTGCCTTCACGAAAGCCCCCTGATTTTTATCAGGTGGCGAGGTTTTTGCGGAAAGAGCCTCATCCAAGCTATAACCGGCCTTCCCCTTGTAAAATTGCTGCGCGGCGCCCTGCTCACCGCTGATATTGACCAACAGCACGTTGCCGTCACCGGTTTCGGAAAGCGAAGCAGCCACGCCAGCAGCAATGGTGCTGACGCCGGCGCCCTTGTTACAACTGGTCACTGCCACAAGCTTGGGTTTGTGGTTCAGATTTCTGGTTTCAAAATATACAATCAATCGGTCCCTCAAGCCTTCGGAAAACCGGCGGAAAGGATGCCGCCAATGTTCAAAATCCATGCCGGCCGTTGGATGTAGCACCATCGCTCCAGCACTTTCACTCTGGTTATCCGCGACACCTTTCGCGCGTTTATGATTCCCGATCCCAGCCAGATAGCGATGACCATTTCTCGTGATGTCCGGAATTGAAATAAAGAGGGGCAACCGCAATTTGGTCTCCACGTCGGCCGGTCGTTTTACGGAACGGTCCAAAAGTAATTCAATCAGAAATGCCAGCGCCAGGCCGCCAAAAACACCCCCGGCGGCCGCCATTTTTGCCTTCTTCTTGACAGCTTTCGACCATCCTTTGCTCGGCGACGTTGGAGATTGAACGATGCTGATGTTCGCGGCCTTGTCCACGCCCAACGCTGCATCGATGCCAGCCTCCTCCAGGCTTTTCATGTAATATTTGAGATTACCTTCATCGACTTCCTTTTTTTGTTGCAGTTCCGAAATGGTCATTGCCACCTTTTCGAAGTTGGTCGCATCCGTCCAGACTTGAGCCAATTGGGAATTCAACACCCGGATTTTGGCCCGGAGCGCCGACACCTGCTCGGTTTCGGACCTGAGGTCAATCGCCGTCGCTCCGGGTTGTCCGATGCCCGGGCCTGCGGCGAAAACGCCTCGCGCCAAGAGGCCGGGGTATTTCTGTTCCAGACTCGTTTTGAGTGCCTGGTTCTGTTCAATCAGTTCATGGTTTTGTTTGACCAGCACATTTTCCACCGTGAACCCCTGCCGTGTCAGGTAGTCCTGTTCTTTCCCTTCGAGATAAGTCAGCGTCGCGCAAATCCCGGTGTATTGGTTCAACTGTTCGGCAGGCACTTCGGTCGCCGTCACGACGTTGGTGGCTCCCGCCTGGGTGCCGGACGCTTTCATCAGTTGCTCCACCACAGCCTGGCGCTCTGCCAATTCCGCCTCGCTGCTGAAAATGTTCTGCCGAATTTCGGAGATTTGTTCAGCGTAAGCCTTGGGGGTGTCATCGAGCGAAACCACACCAGCCGCGTTCTTTATGTTCCGCAGCTCGGCGTAGGTCTGGGTAAGCCGGTTCTGCAACCGGACAACCTCATTGGTCAGAAAGCCATTGGAAACTCCCAGGCCTTGATGCAACTCCACGTGTTTGGCAAGGTAGGCCACGATAATTTCATTCAGGATCGGTTGAACCAGCGCCGCGTCTTGATTTTGATAGGTAATGCGGATGACACTGCTTTCGGGAATTGATTCCACGGATATGCCGCGGCTCACTTCCTGGACGGCGCGGTCAAAATCCGTCCCTCCCCCTGTCTTGGCCAGGATCTTGTCCGGCGTCATGGCTTGAACCACCTGCTTGGCCAAATCCTGGCTGTTCAAAGTGGCTATTTCCGTATGGATGATGCTGGCGCTCTGTTCATCCAGCGGTCTGGTGTTGGCTTGATCTCCGGGAGGATTCAAAGATTTCCCCTCCACCACATAACGGATGGAAAGCAATGCATCGGATTGATATTGCGGCGGCCTCACCACGAAAAGAAGCAAAACGGCCACCATTATGCCCGCCATGGTAAAGGCAAGAATCAGCCACTTCTGTCGGAAAAGGACAAAATAAACATCTGCCGGAGAAATTCCCCCTCCCTGTAAATCTGGATGCTTTTGGTTCATCTTAAAATTAACTGTCCAAAAAAAATAATTTACTTTTCTGGTGAAACCGGGCTTACAATCCGGGCCGGGTTTCCCGCAACCACTGCGCCGGCAGGCACATCCTTCGTCACGACGCTGCCCGCTCCAATCATCGCATTTTCCCCGACTGTAATACCACACAAAAGTGTGGCGCCGGAGCCAATGGAAGCGCCGCGTTTAATCAATGTCCGGATGCACTTCCAATCGGTTTCCGTCTGCATCTGGCCGCCCGGGTTGGTGGCGCGGGGGTAACGATCGTTGGTAAAAGTAACATTGTGTCCGACAAAAACCTCATCTTCCAAAGTCACACCTTCACAAATAAAGGTATGACTGGAAATTTTGCAACGGTCGCCGATCTTAACCCCTTTTTGAATCTCCACAAAGGTTCCAACCTTGACGTCATCCCCAACCTCACAGCCATAGAGATTAATGAAAGCATTTAATCGGACATTTTTGCCCAATTTCACATCGGGAGCTATCCGCTGTGCCAAATGCTGGGGAGAACTCACCTGGCTGACTTATCGTCCACGTGCCTGAAGTTTTACTTGCGATTTTTGAACCGGCGGACGAGCGGACTTCTTGACTCCCTTTTCAAAAGTTACAATTGAAAAGCGAAGTGCCGCCGTGGAAACGGGAGAATCGCCATTGTGCCCGTTTTGTTGAACCGAAAGACTGATGGGAGCGCCGCCTTTATTCAGAGATTGCGTGGATGCTTCCAGAATGCGAACCAACTCCAGACCGTCCCTGCCATCGGTCAAAGGTTGCGTTCCCTGCCTGATGCAATCCAGAAAATGCTGGCATTCATTCTTTAAAGGCTCTTCCTGTTTGATGTAGGGAATATAAACATCGCCGTAGTGATAGGCATAATGAAACTCGGCAAACGTATCGTAATGCGGCGGCCGTTCAACCCGCGCATCAAAAATCCGGATTTTCTCCAACGGCGAAACGTCGTCATAAACAATCATCCGCTTGCTGCCGACAATGGTCATTTCCCTGATTTTCCGGGGATCAAGCCAACTGCTGTGAATAATCGCTGAGCGATCTCCAGGAAAACCAAGCCACATGGTCGTTACGTCCTCCACGCCCGGGGTAATATGAGCGCTACCCTGGCAGTTCACCGTGGTAGGACGATCTTCCATGATGTGTAGAATGATGGAAATATCATGCGGCGCCAGGTCCCAAGCCACGTTGATGTCCTTTTGGTAAAGTCCCAGGTTCAACCGGCGGGCGCAAATGTAGCGGATCTCCCCGATATCACCACCCTTCACAATTTCCTTAATCTTTCTCACCGCCGGTGAATAAAGGAAAGTGTGTCCTGTCATCAGCACCAGGCCTTTTTTCTGCGCAATTTCGATCAGCTCCCGGCATTCTTCGGACGAGGAAGCCATCGGCTTCTCAATAAAGGTGTGTTTGCCGGACAGCAGGCTGGCTTTGGCTATTGAGTAGTGGGACTTGACCGCGGTGGCGATAATAACCGCGTCCAGACCAACCCCGTTGAGCATATGGTTGTAATCCGTTTCCCCTGCCACCTCCGGATACAACGATCTGAGATGCAACAGGCGTTGCTCGCTGAGGTCGCACATTATTTTCAGATCACAATCAGGAAGAGATCTAAAATTGCGAACCAGATTGGGCCCCCAATATCCACAACCCACAACTCCGACTTTTATTTGCTTTGACATATTACAATTTCGGTTTGTTCCTTTCCAAATCCAAATGCCCCTGCCGTTCCACACGCAAAATTTCCGCAAAAGCGGGTTTGTGAGGGGAATACACCGGGGCGGGATGGCTTCGGGCAAGAACCGTTTCTGAGCGGACCGGTCTGGAAAATATTTTTTTCCGGCGCCGCGTCTCCCACACCTGGGTGATTAAGGCCGGGACGGTTCGCAACAAGATCTTTATATCGAACCACAGTTTTTTCTCTCGCGCATATTTTATATCCAGTTGAATCATTTCCACGAACGTAGTCCGATTCTTGCCGCTAACCTGCCAAAGCCCGGTAAGCCCGGGCACCGAGGAAAATCTTTCTTTCTGCCAGGGAAGGTATTTCTCGTATTCGTAGGGCAGACAGGGACGCGGCCCCACCAGGCTCATTTCACCCCGCATCACATTCACGAGTTGCGGCAACTCATCCAGCCCGGAAGAACGGAGCAACCGACCGAAGGGAATGATTCGCGGATCACCTTCCGAATCCATCTTCGTCATCGGCGTGTTCGAATCCATCAGGTTGCGTAAATGACCTCGATGCACCGACGCATCCGCATCCACAAACATAGTCCGAAACTTGAAACACATGAATCGCCGCCCCAGGTAACCAACCCGCTCCTGTTTGAACAGAACCGGTCCTGCGGAGACTACTCGAATCACCACGGCGACCACTACCATCAGCGGCACAAGCAACGGCAAGGCCAGCAGGACGATGCTAATGTCCAGAATCCGCTTCCAGCGCAAATCACGACCGGGCCCGGCTGAAAAAACCTCATTCGGCAAGTGAACTTTATCGTCGGAGAGCATAATTAAGAAGAGAGGAGTGAGAAGTATCCTGCAATTACGGCTGGAAGAAGGTGGTGAAAACCGGATAATCTGATATCCCGCTTCAAAGTCCATGGGTTCTTGATCAACATTTTATCCGATTATGTTCGCTTCACCGCAAAGCTCCGCACTTGTTGGCAAAAAGAATTTTTCGCCAAATTGAATTTCCCTGTTCCGGTCAACTCAACCGAAACGCCCATCAGTATTTGTTCCAACTTCAACCTGAAACCGCAAGATCTCCCGCATGTGGCGCCGCCAACCTTGGGACCAACTCCGCCACCGCGTTTCGTTCCAAGACAACCGAACCCTCATCAATCTCGGCCGGGGTTGGTCGGCCCAAAACGTCAAGCAACACCTGAATCCGCCTGCGGGCCGGCATGACTCGCAACACGAAGGCACGCATCCCTGCAAAAGCGCCATCAGCCAGCAACACCTCATCGCCTGGTGAAATGCGATCTTCGACGGTCATCGTTTCTTCGCCGGCAAAGCACTCTTTCAATTCCTCGATTACTGAATCCGCTATCGTCGGAATCCGATGGGCAAAATGCACAACCGTGCCGATCCCGTTCGTGCGCTGAATTTCATTCAAACTTTGGTCAATGTCGCAACGGATAAAAATGTAACAAGGGAACAAGGGCTCGTTTACCCGGACGACTCCGCGCCGGGTGGCCCGCTCGATGCGTAATCGGGGATGAAACACCTCCAGACTGAGATTCTTGCGCAAGTTGGCCGCCGCAATATGCTCATGCTTCGGCTTGGTCCGGGCACAGTACCAAGCCAGAGTTTCCATCTGAATTGTAGAATTTAGTAACATCAAATATGGTTCCCAGTCTTCATTTTCGGGCCTTTGGTAAAAATGCCCACCCCTTGCCTGACTTCACATCCGCCAGTTACGGAACCAAATTGCGGTACAACTTTCCCCTTCCAGCAATCGTTGCTGTTTCTGGCTCGACCAAACTTGTACAATCCCTCCATCTGATAAGTGTTTGTTAAAACGTCAACTGCAAATAGTAAACCACATTCCAGACGGTTTAGCCACAGCGCCTAACACTATTATCTTGTAGGCATAATGTTTATTTTTATGTAGCGAAATGCGCTACATGACTCTGGCTTTGTCCGTCAACAGCGTTGAACCAGGAATCTCCCTCCCGGACAGATTGTCTATGTGTTGTTGCCCTTGGGTAACATCTGGAAACGAATGGCGTATTGAAGCAGTTCCGAGGTGCTTTTTAGATTCAGCTTTTCCTTGATCCTGGCCCTGTAGGTTTCCACCGTGCTCGTGTCAATGTGCAGCATGACGGCAATTTGCCGGGTGTTTTGTCCTCCGCCCATCAGTTCAAATACCTGCAACTCCCGATCGGTCAGAAGATCCACCGAGAAGCTGGACGAGGGGCGTGCGCGGGAGGCGATTTGGGATGCGACCCAACTCGCGGCTTTTTCACTCCAGTAAATTTCTCCACTCAAGACTCTGCGAATCGCCATTAAAATTTTCGCCG
>DATEGR010000248.1:0-2713 GCA_035279985.1 Verrucomicrobiia bacterium | reverse complement strand
CCTGGCGTCCGTGTTGTCGATGAAATCACTCCAGTATCAGTGGGCCTCGACGATTTACGGCATGTATTTCTTCGGCAGTTGCGCATTTGTCGGCGTGGCCACGGCTTATTTCATCACCATGATTTTACAGCGGCAGGGCGTGTTGACTCCCGTGCTCCGCGACAGCCCGTTTTATTACCTCGGCACTCTGCTGTTCGCCTTTACGTTGCTTTATTCCTACTTCGGGTTTGCGCAATACTTCGTCGTCTGGAACGGCAACATTCCCGATGAAAACTTCTGGTATCTCATCCGCGAAAACGGCTCGTGGTGGGGTCTGGACATGCTCATCATCTTCGGCCATTTCCTCCTGCCGTTCCTGGTATTGCTGCCCATTTGCGTGAAGTCCAATTTCAAAATCATGTTCTGGGTCTGTCTCTGGGCGTGGGCGATGAACTTTGCGGACCTGGCCTTCAATATCCTGCCCGTGCAACATCCGCACGGTTATCCATTTAAATGGCTTTGGTTGCAGTTCGGCTGCCTCGCGTTTATGGGCGGTTTGCTGGCCCTCGTTTTTGTTAAAAATTTCAACGCCCACGCGCCGTTCCCGAGGAAGGATCCGCGACTGCTGGAAGCCATGGGTGTAAAATACGAGACGACTGAGGAAATCGCCGCCACGGCCTCAACGACGGGGGGTCCCCCATGAGCCTGGAAGCGGCCAACGAACGTCCCGTGTGGCATGTCGGCCTCGGTTTTCTCGTGGCCGGTTTCCTCTTCGCCATTCTGGTTTTGGCGGTGCGGCATTCCCTGTGCGCTCCGGCGATTGATGCCGGCCGCGCTGCCGAACGGGTCAAGGACCTGGCCCAAATCCGAGCGGCTGAAACCGAGGCGCTGGATAATCCCGGTTGGATTGACCAGCAGCGCGGCATTGTCCGCCTGCCAATTGACGTCGCCATGCGGATGGCTGCCCGGGAATGGCAGAATCCGGCCGTCGCGCGGACAAACCTGGTTACCCGGGAAGAAAAGGCGACTGCACCGGCGCCCGTGGCACCGGCCAAGCCGAATGCGTTTGAATGAACGACAATGAACAGAAGATGTTTCCTGCATTTCTTTCGCGCCCAGCTGACGCCCTCGCGTCTTGGACTGCGGCGGCAAGCGGAGCACGACGCCGCTTTGGGACGCGCAGAGCCATCGATTGTACTTTGTTCCAGAGCGGTGTCACGGCCACCGCAGTCCAGGACGACAAGCGATTTCTGATATTTCCATCCAAACGAAATCCGATTGAATGAGCACAACCGAGACAAAAAGTTTGAGTGGAAGCGACATTGACCGTTCCTGTTGCGTGCCGTTGCTGGCGCTCTGTGGTGGCGCGGCGCTCTGGCTGGTCGTCGGCTCGGTGCTCGGCCTGATGGCCTCAATCAAGTTTCACGCACCGGACTTTCTCGCGAATTGCGCCTGGCTCACCTACGGTCGCCTGCAACCGGCGGCTGACGACGCGCTGCTTTACGGGTTCTGCCTGCCGGTCGGACTGGGGGTTGCGCTGTGGGTGCTGGCGCGCCTCAGTCAAACACCGTTGCGCGGAGCCATTGTTCCCATCGTCGCTGCCAACCTCTGGCATCTCGGCGTGCTTGTCGGGTTGGTTGCCATTTTGATCGGTGATGGCACCGGATTCGCCTGGCTCGAATTTCCGCGCGGCAGTTCGGTGCCGATTTTCTTCGCCTACCTGCTGCTGGCACTTTGGGCAATGATGATTTTTGCCCGCCGGCACGAGCGAACGCTCCACCCGTCGCAATGGTTTCTGGTCGCCGCGCTCTTCTGGTTCCCATGGATTTACTCTACGGCCAATCTGTTCCTGGTTGCCTGGCCGGTTCGCGGCGTGGCCCAGGCCGTCATCGGCTGGTGGTTTGCCAACAATCTGCTCCTGGTCTGGACAGCTTTGGTCGGGTTGGGCACGGCATTTTATTTTCTGCCTAAACTGACGGGCCGCCCATTGCAAAGCCATTACCTCGCGCTGTTCGCGTTCTGGACGTTCATCCTTTTTGCCACCTGGTGCGGCATCCCGCCGGGCGCGCCGGTGCCGGTCTGGCTGCCGACGCTCAGCGCCGTTGCTGCGGCGTGGTTGCTGGTGCCGTTGCTCGTCATCGCAATCGTCGGATTGCGGACGGTGTGGGGTTCCGTGAAGTCCAGTTGGGACAACGGACCATTTTGCTTCATCGGTTTGGGCCTCGATTGCTTCTGTCTTTCGGGATTGATGTTGGTGGCCATGGCGTGCCCGCAAATCAGCCGGTGGACGGATTTCACCTGGTTCGGCCCCGCGGAATCACAGTTGCGTCTCTACGGTTTCTTTGCCATGACAATGTTCGGCGCGGCTTATTACCTGCTGCCGCGCGCCGTCGGCATGGAGTTTCCTTTCCCGAAGCTTGTGCGCGCGCACTTCTGGCTGTCATTGGTGGGGGTCGCGTTGCTGGTTGTGCCGCTGGCGATCGGCGGGGTGCTGCAAGGATTAAAGCTGCAAAACCCGGACATCGCCTTCGCCGACACCACCAAAGCCATGCTGCCATTCCTGCGCGTCAGCACGCTCGGCTTGACCGCCATGCTGCTGGGCAATCTGCTGTTTTTTGTCAACATTATGGGTCTGACCCTCCGCTGGAAGCTTGCGCTGCTTAAACAATTTATTGCGTTTGTGAAATCGCCGCTGGCGGAAACGCCCGCTGCAACCCGAGGCGAAAGCGGTGAG
>DATEGR010000247.1:0-4828 GCA_035279985.1 Verrucomicrobiia bacterium | reverse complement strand
GGACGGACCAGGATTATTGGAATATGGGCGCAGCCTTCACCGCCGCGTACGCGCTCAGCCAGCTTTTGTCAGGGCGCATGATGGACATGCTGGGTTTGCGTTGGGGATTTGCTCTGGCCTGCGCCTTTTGGGGAATTGCCTCCATGTGCCATGCCCTGGTCAGCACCACCGTCGGATTTTTTGTTTGCCGGATCCTGCTCGGCTTCGGCGAAGGTGGAAACTTCCCTGCCGCGATCAAAGCCACGGCGGAGTGGTTCCCCAAAAGCGAGCGCGCCCTGGCCACCGGACTTTTCAATTCCGGTTCAAATGTCGGCGGCATTCTAGTGCCCGCGGGCTTGCCGTATGTGGTCGCCCTGTTCAGCACCGTGACGATTGGCAGCATGGTGCTCGGCTGGCGCGGCGCCTTCATCATTACCGCCCTTGTCGATTTGAGCTGGATCGTCGCCTGGCTGATCCTCTACAAAACCCCCGAAGCGCATCCCCGCGTCTCCAAAGCCGAACTGGCGCACATCAACAGTGAACCGCCGGAATCGCCGGTGAAAATCCCGTGGCGCAAACTTTTCCCACACCGGCAGACCTGGGCGTATGCGCAGGCCAAATTCATGACGGACTGCTTCTGGTGGTTTTATCTTTTTGGTTCGCCGCTTTTCTTTGCCGAAAAATTTAATTTGGATTTGAAGCACCGCAGCGGTCAAATCGCCACCATTTATATCCTCGCCTCCGTCGGCAGCATCGCCGGCGGGTGGCTGGCCGGTCATTTCATGAAAATAGGCTGGCCGGTGCATCGGGCGCGCAAAACCACGATGCTCATTTGCGCCTTGTGTGTTGTCCCGGTCGTTTTCGCGACGGTTGTCACCAATCCGTGGGTCGCGGTGGCCCTGATTACACTGGCGGCCTCGGCGCATCAGGCATGGTCGGCCAATGTCTTCAGCCTCACCGGCGACATGTTCCCCCGCCGGGTCGTCGGCTCGGTCACAGGGTTTGGCGGCATGCTCGGCGCTCTCGGCGGTTTTGCCTTGTTTGCCTGCACGGGCGTGATCCGTGAAAAAACGGGCAGTTATTTCATTATCTTTCTGGCGGCGGCTCTGGCTTACCTCATTTCCCTGCTGCTCGTTCACCTGCTCACACCGAAACTTGAACAGGCCAGAATCGAATAGCCGGTGCCCGCCTGATCCCTGACACCAATAAAAAGCCCGTTGACAGTTTTTCAACGGGCCATTTTTTCCAGGTGAAAGCTAGATCGTCATGGCGTCGAACCCGCCGTCCACGACCAGCTCCGTGCCGGTGATGAAGCTGCCTGCGTCGGACGCCAGCAACAACGCCGCACCGACGAGTTCGTGGGCCTCGCCAAACCGTTTCATGGGCGTTTTGGCCATGATCGTGGCCACCCGGTCGGGGCTGAGCACCTTCCGGTTTTGCTCGGCCGGAAAAAAGCCCGGCACGAGGATGTTCACGCGCACCCCCTGGGTTGCCCATTCGCGCGCCAGATTTTTGGAAATGTTATGAACCGCCGCCTTCGACGCCGAATAGGTGAACACGCGGGAAAGCGGATTCAACCCCGACGCCGAGCCGACATTGATGATGCTCCCCGAACCCCGATCAACCATGTGCTTGCCGAAAACCTGGCAGGCCAGCATCAGCCCCTTCAAATTCACGTTGATGATTTTGTTGAATTCCTCCTCGGAGATGTCAAAAAACGGCGTCGGTGAATTCACGCCCGCGCCATTGACCAGGACATCCACGCGCTTGAATTTGGCCAGCACGTCCGTCAGCAGCTTTTGCAGGCCGGTCTTCGAGGTCGTGTCGCACGGGAAAAATTCCGCCTTGCCGCCGTCTTTTGAGATTTTGTCGAGTCGCTTCTGCGCCTTGGCCGCGTCACGTCCGACCAGGGCCACAGTTGCGCCTGCCGCCGCCAGCCCTTCCGCAATCGCCCCGCACAATTCGCCCGTGCCGCCGATGACGACGGCGCTTTTGCCTTTGAGTGAAAATAATTCCGTTGGTGTTTTCATGTTTTTTTGCGTAGGACAGGCGTCGCGCCTGTCTCTAAATTAAAAATCTGCCGCTTTAGCGGCTTGAGTCTAAACCGATGGCTGGCGTCTGAACACAAAATTGGTGACAGGCGCGACGCCTGTCCTGCGGCATGTTTTACCGTTGTACGCGCGCGCTGCCGCCCTTCATCAATTTTTCCACTTCGCTCCTTGACGCCATGCTGGTGTCGCCGGGCGTCGTCATGGCCAGCGCCCCATGAGCGGCACCGTAATCCACCGCTTTCTGCGGATCGCCCGCCGTGATCAAACCATAAATCAGACCGCTGGCAAAGCTGTCGCCCCCGCCCACGCGGTCCAAAATTTCCAGATCCGGATATTTCCTGGATTCGTAAAATTTCCCGTCCATCCAGCAAATCGCGCCCCAGTCATTGCGCGTCGCCGTCTTCGCCGCGCGCAGCGTCGTGGCCGTGACTTTGAAATTGGGAAATGCTTTTACTGCCGTTTCAATCATTTTCTTGAACGCCCCCACGTCAATGTGCAGCAGGTGTTCATCTGCGCCGGCGACCTCGAAGCCGAGGCAGGCGGTGAAATCCTCTTCGTTGCCGATCATCACGTCCACGTATTTGGCGATTTCCTGGTTGACCTCCTGGGCGCGTTTCTGGCCGCCGATGGACTTCCAGAGCGACGGGCGGTAATTCAAATCGTAGCTGACCATCGTGCCGTATTGCTTGGCTTTCTTGACCGCTTCGATGACGAGTTGCGGCGTGCTGTCGCTCAAGGCGGCGAAAATGCCGCCCGTGTGCAGCCAGCGCGCGCCGACCTTGCCGAAAATATTGTCCCAATCGAAATCACCCGGCTTTAGCTGGCTGGCGGCGGAATTGCCACGGTCGGGAATACCCACCGCGCCGCGGACGCCATAACCGCGCTCGGTGAAATTCAGGCCGTTGCGTACCGTGCGGCCCACGCCGTCAAACGGCACCCACTTGACGAAATCCGTGTCCACCCCGCCCTGTAAAATGAAATCCTCCAACAACCGACCGACGTCGTTGTCGGCGAATGCAGTGGCCACCGCCGTTTTGAAGCCGAAGCACCGGCGCAGGCCGCGGGCGACGTTGTATTCGCCGCCGCCTTCCCAGACCTTGAATTCACGGGCGGTGCGGATGCGGCCCTCGCCCGGGTCCAGCCGCAGCATGATTTCGCCGAGCGCCAGCATGTCATATTTGCATTGAGATTTGTCGCGAAGTTGAATGGCCATAATTTTGTCAGTTTATTGGTAAAAAATTATACTTGTACGGATTTGAATTCAGTTAAATTCCAGGCCGGCTCGCCGACTTCCCTGGTCAGATGACCGAACTCTTCGATCTCGGCCTTCGTGAACAGCAACCCACCATGTTTCCTGGAAAGTTCGCCTGCCCGCGCCTCCGGCTGGCCGGGCAACAGGCACTTGTCGTTGCCATGGCCGAGGATGTCGGCAATGACTGCCTTCACATTCTCGATTTGCGAACGGCCTTTGGCATAGTCCTTGCCCTTGAGCGCTTCGGGATGGATGACTTGAAAATAGAACGTTGAACCACGTTTCTCCGCCGCCTCGCCACGTGACGTGCCACGAATCTCCGGCAATCCGCCGCCAATGAACCCGGCATAAAGCTCGTCAATCAAACCGAGGCCGTAGCCCTTGTGCGCGCCGAACGGCAGCAACGCCACCGCTTTGTTCGGGTCAGTTGTTTCCTTGCCCTCGGCATCCACGGCGCAGCCGGGCGGAAGCTGTTTGCCTTCGCGTTTCATCACTTGCACGCGGCCCATCGCCACGGTGGAAGTCGCCCAGTCAATCACGATGGGAAAGCCGATGGCGTCCTGCGTCGGGAACGCCCACGAATGCGGGTTGGTGCCCATGGTCGGCGTTTTGCCACCGAACGGCACAACTTCGGACGTAGCCGAGGTGCAGTTCGTATAGGCGAGGTAGCCTTTGAGCGCGACATCCATGACGTAGCCGCCGCCCCAGAGATAATGCGTCGCGTTGTCCACACTCACCATGCCCACGCCGAATTTGTCGGCGAGTTTCATGCAGGTGTCCATCGCCTCGTACGCGACAGCCTGGCCGAGCTTGAAATGGGCGTTCCAGATTTCGGCGGCGGCGAAGCGCGACGGCAGCTTCTCAATCTTCGCGCCGGGTTTCCAGCGGCCAACCTTGCTGCCGAATAACTCGTCAAGGTGTAATGCCTTGATGGCGTTGTGCGTGCGGATGCCGTAATACGACGCGCTGGAACAAAACCGCGCACCGGCGGCGGCCTCGTCGTCATTGTAACCGCGTGCCGAATACGCCTTCTTCACAAGCGCATCGTGTTTTTCCTTGGGGACGATGAAATAGGTTTCGGGCATAAAATTAAATGTTGGATGGAAGTGCCAACCCGTATTTTTGGGACAATTGGCTCAACGAATATAAACGCCATTGCACAAATCCTTGAAATTCATTCAGGGTGGAATCCAAAGTTTCCTGTTGTGTGTGCAATTCAGAATCTGGCCCGTCATAAACAACTGCAAGTATCATCGTGAACTGCTTCCAATTTCTCAATTTTGCATAATTCATAAATTGAGAAACCACATGTCTCAATTGAGTTTCTGACAAATCTTTGCGGCTATATTTTACTTCAACACCAAAACCACGGTTGTCTTTGACGAAAGCGCCATCCAACCCTAAATCAGATCCCATTTTTACCTGACGATTGATGACAACATCAAATTCCGATTGAAGAGCGCGCAGCGCTAATTCTTCTGCGATTAAAATGCGACTACGAAAATCTGAATCGCTTGGCTTTGCAATTAATTGGGCGTGTGTTGAA
>DATEGR010000246.1:0-2006 GCA_035279985.1 Verrucomicrobiia bacterium | reverse complement strand
GCCGTGACTGATGCCCATGAAACTCGAACTGCCCAGCTGCAGGATGCCGAAGGTCCGGTTGACCGTGGTGGGACGCCAGTTGCGCAACAGGAAATAAAGCGTGCCCATGACGAGGAAGCCGACGACCAATCCGCAAATCGGCGACGAAATCATGGGCACGACGACTTTCCAGAGCAGGCCTTTGCCCAACCACCAATGTTCATGGCTGGGAATGGACCAGACCATGACATCCCAATGGTTATGCGCGGCGGCGAGGCACGCGCCGCACAAGCCGCCGACCAGCGCGTGCGATGAACTGGCCGGCATGCCAAACCACCACGTCAGCAGGTTCCAGAAAATGGCGGCGAGCAGGGCGCAGATCAAAACCTCGGACGTGGCGACTTTCGGGTCCACGAGCCCGGAAGCAATGGTGGTGGCCACCGCCGTACCCAGGAAGGCGCCAATCAAATTGGTGACGGCGGCCAGCATGACCGCCTGCCGCGGCGACAGCACCTTGGTGGCAACGACCGTGGCGATGGAATTGGCCGTGTCGTGGAAACCGTTGATGTAGGTAAACACCAGTGCCGCGATGATGACGAAGAGGATGAGGAGCATCGCGCGGGTCAGGAATTTTTCAGCACGATGTGCATGACCACGTTGCCGGCGTCGCGGCAACGGTCTATGGCTTTTTCCATCAACTCATAAAGATCGCGGATGACCATGGCCTTGGTCGCGTCGTGGCGTCCACTGTAAAGGTCTTCCAGCAGATTCAACATCAGGCGGTCCGCTTCACCTTCGAGATACTGCAATTTGGTGTTTAACTCGTGGATGATCTCCAGGTGCTTCACGTCGCGCAGCTGTTTGACCATGGCCAACACCACGTCGGTGGACTGTTCGAGAATTTGAATCTGGCGGGTGAAATCCACGCCCTGAATGTGCTGGCGGCCCAGGTTGATGCGTTCCGCCAGTTTCTCGACCGTCTTGGGAATTTTGCGCAGCGACAGCGCCAGGGCCTCGATATCTTCGCGTTCCAGGCCGGTGACGAAGGTCTTCACCAGTTCGGTGGTGATTTGTTCCCCGATTTTTTTCTCCTTGCGCCGCGAAAGGGCGAGGTCATCGAGATTTTTGGCGGGAGCGGATGCCTGGAGCATCTCGATGACCAGGCGGACACTGGCATGGGCTTCCTGCGCCGCGTCTTCCAGCAACTGATAAAAACGGTCGGCCTTGCCGAAGAGCATCTGGAGTGAAAACATGGTGGAAGCAGGGTCGTAAAAATGTGTCAAAAGTCCATCCAATTTTATCACCCGGACTGACCGCCCGCAGGAATTTGGCGGCTTGAACCGGCAAAATTAATTCGCTCCAGCGGCACCCGCATTGTAAGGTGCGCGCGATTATGGGTGTGGCCGACATCAGACGGGAATATTCGCGGGGCAGCTTGCGGCGGGCGGATTTGGACGCGGACCCGGTGACGCAGTTTCAGACATGGTTCGCGCAGGCGGCGGGTGAATCGTCCGGCGGCCGCTGGCGCAAAATCGGCATCGCGCTTTTCAAACTATGGCATGCGATCCTTGGCCACGCATCGGCGGACCCGACCGCGATGGTGCTGGCCACGGTGGACCAGGCCGGCCGGCCTTCCACCCGCACCGTCCTGCTCAAGGGCGTGGATGAACGCGGCTTCGTTTTTTACACGAATCATGAGAGCCGGAAGGGCCGTGAGCTGGCGGAAAATCCCAACGCGGCACTGACGTTTTACTGGCCGGATTCGGAACGACAGGTTTGTGTCGGCGGTGCGGTGGACAAATTGACGCGCGAAGCATCGGAGGCGTATTTTAAAAACCGGCCGCGCGGGAGCCGGCTGGCCGCCTGGGCGTCGAATCAATCTGATGTGGTTGCCGACCGCGTTGTGTTGGAAAAAAAATGGAACGAAATGGCGAAGCGCTTTCCCGGTGACGTGCCCTTGCCGCCCAACTGGGGCGGGTTCGTTTTGAAACCGGAATGGATTGAATTCTGGCAGGGCCGGCCCAGCC
>DATEGR010000245.1:0-15449 GCA_035279985.1 Verrucomicrobiia bacterium | reverse complement strand
GACTAACTCAGCCACATTGGTCATATATCACGATCCCACCAGCCCCGGGGGTAGTATGACCTTGGGCGGCAACTCCAGCGGAGGAGCCATTGGCAACCGGCCGCAAAATTTCTTGTATTTCGGTTTGCCCAATGTTGCCAGCATCACCCTTAGTGGCACCTCGGATTTTGTCGGCGCCATCTACGCCCCCACCGCTTCCCTGACATTGAATGGCGGTGGCCACGGCAACAACCTTATGGGCAGCGCCATCGTTAATCAGGTAACACTGAATGGCCATTATGACTTTCATTACGACGAATCCTTGGCTAACTACGGTCCGCCTCGGGGTTTCATCCCTATCACATGGCAGGAGCTTTAACGGGGAAGGCCAAAAAACTTTTCTTCCACTCGAATCCTTCGCGGTAATACACCGCGAACGTGTAAGCCGCCATTCTGCACGGCAGAGAAAACATCCAAATCGAAGACATCGCGCCGCCGCTGAAACCCTGCGAAGTCCGTGGCCGTATTGAGGCCGCGTTGACCTTCGGTACCGATTTAAAGGTTTCCAAGTGCGGCTATCCACAATCGCATCACGAAGTCAATCACAACAAAGAAACTTGTCCTGATGGAACGCGAATTAAACTCGAACACAAAGAACCAGGGACCGGTGTCAAGAAGCACTGCAAAGAGTGCGACAAAGTTGGTTAAAGATAACTTGAAGGTTGAATGACTTCAGCACAGGGCGGGAAATTGAGGTATCAGATTGAACATGTCAAAAATCCTTTTTGTAAAAAATAGTACTTTTTCAGGGTTTTTGACGTCTTTTGACTGCGCTTTTTAAAAGTGCGGGTGCATTTTTTAAAAGTGCAACTACATGTTTTAGCATTGCGAGCGCATTTTCTCCGAGTGGGGCTGCATCCGCTCGCAGTGCGCGTGCTTTTTTAATTGGTGCAGTAGCACTTTTCGCCGGTGCGGGTGTACTTCTTTCTGGTGCCGGTGCTTTTTATTCGGCTGCGAATACATTTCTTTTGAGTGAAACCGCAATTTTTTACGGTACGCATGCGTTCCTTTCGGTTGCAGCGGAATTTCTTTCAAGGGCTGCCCGTGCTGAAGTTATTTTAATTTCAAAATAGCAAAAACGGTGGATTGACGGGTCGCGAAATAGTGTTGAAATGAAAGCGCAAGTTCAATCCAGGGCGCTCATGGCATCTTACGACACACCCGGACTCACCTACGAAAGTGGCGTGCTCTATGATGATGTTATAGCGCCTACAACGAAAGGGACTAAAATGGCGAAAGTTAAGTTAAACTTCAGGGGCATGACCGACTCGGAGACCATCCAGCATTGCTCGGACATCAAAACTGCCATGACAGGAAATGAAACCTTCACAACTCCCACGCCGACGATGACGGTATTTGGGACTCTCATCACCACGGCGCAGACGAAATTGACTGCGTCGGACAACGCCCAAGTTGCGTCGAAACAGGCAACAGCAGACAAGGATGCAGCGATTGCAGCGCTATTGGCGGGAGCATCGCAGTTGGCAACTTATGTGGACCTGACAGCAGCAGGCGATGAATCCAAAATCATGAGCGCCGGCATGGATGTGCGTGCGCAGCGCACGCCCAGCGCTCCGCCGAGTCAAGTGGCAAATCTGTCCATCACTGCGGGCGATAATGCGGGTGAATTGGATTTGCACTGGGACCCAGCGCAAGGCGCGAAATCCTATGAAGTGCATGTAAGTCCTGATCCCGTCACGAACAGTAGTTGGAATAGCAAGCCGTCAGTGACGAAATCCAAGACGACTGTCGCGGATATGGCAAGTGGCACGCGGGTGTGGGCGCGAATTCGTGCAATCAATTCCGCTGGTCAGGGCGCATGGAGTAGCGCAATTTCGAAGGTTGCCCCTTAAGGGGAAGCCCCAACCACCTGAATAAGAAGACAATGGGCTGCACTAAAAACGCAGCCCGCCCCATAATTTATGGCTTTCGATCCAACTAAACCGGCAGACCACGCGCAGATTGTTTCCGCAGAATTGCGAAATCAATTTAACGGCCTACAGGAGCAAATCACAGCACTGCAGCAGCAATTGGCGCTTTTGTTTCCAGCATTAACCTACGACTCGACTTCCAGCCTTTGGAATGTGACCTACTTGGAACCAACGCCAGTAAATTGGGAAATTTGGAAACGCTGCAATTACGCCCCGGATTGGGCGGCCCAAGGTACGCTGGCACCTTCCCGCTTTCCCGCTCCGAACGACAGTGTGCTGGGTTTGGATGAAGTTTGGTGGCAGGTCAAATTCGTCGGGCTCAACGGTGATGACCAGCCGATGACTCCGTTCAGCAATATAGTGTCCGGAGGACCTGTTCCGGGCCTTGTGCCGGCTCTGACTGCCAACAATGTAACGATGTCTCTTGATTGGACCTACAGTGGCCCGCCTTGTGACGGCTTCCACATATTCATACACCAGCCCAATCAGGCGCCCGGCATCTTCGACGACCGTGCTCAGGTGAGAGGCGATTTGCGCACTTGGGCCACTAACTTCGACGATCCAGCGGACGCGGTAGGTTATCAGTATTACATTGTGCCGATGGACGGTGATGAGAACCCACTTACAGCGCCAAGCAATACCGTCAACTTCGCCGCCGGATAAACCGGTGAGGTGAGCGCCTGTTGAGCTGATAAATGCGGTAGGGTGCTTGGCCGAGTTCAGGTCAAGTGGATGACGAAGAAGTGAGGGTCGTATGAATTACTTTAATCAAGTCATCATGGCTGATCGGCTTGTGGAAGAAGGCCACCGCTCCGCCGGCCAATGCTCGTTCTTTCTGCTTCACCTCCTGATCCCCGGTGATGATGATGATAGGCGTCTTCTTCCATCCATTCACATGGTTGAGCCACTCCATGAGGCGAAACCCGTCCCACGGTATGCCAGCAACATCCGGTGGAAAGGTGATGTCGAGTAGAATTAAATCCGGCTTTTCCATGCGTACGACGGATATGGCTTCTGCGCCATCGTTCGCCGTCGCCACCCGATAACCGACATCTTCCAACTTGCGCTTTACAGTTTTCAAGATCACCTCGTCATCATCCACAATCAAAATCTTTGTCAAAGGAATCGCCCACTGATCTTGAGCATCACCCTTCTTAAATGGCACTTTCGATTTTTCGGATGCCTCGCCGCGCATGAATGGGATTTTGAATCTCATACCCGTGTTTTAAGCAGAGGTCGTACCAAAAATAGTTCGCAGGAAGTCCATTAGTTCAGCGGTAGCAGGCTCATTTGACAAGGTAAGCGGTAACTCCAAATCGCAGGCGAGGGCATCACCTCCGGATGCAGCCGGACTCTTCAAATGCCGTACGAATCAGGCTTTCAATTGCTTTTGCCCGCCAAAGCCTGTTCCCGTTCCAGCAAGGTGGGATGCGAATAGTAAAATCCGCTATAGAGCGGGTGGGGGGTGAGGTTGCTCAAATTTTTCTCGTTCAGCTTGCGCAACGCGCCAATCAGGGACTGCGCCTCGTTCATCGCGCGTGCGGCGAAGGCGTCGGCCTGATATTCGTAACGCCGCGACCACCAGTGAATGAGCGGAGAGAACCAGAACGTGACCGTGCCCGCCAGCAAACCAAACAGCAGCAACGCCGGCGCGATGGCCGAAGGCTGAAGGCTGAAGGGAGAAGGCGGAAAGCCAAACGCGCGGTAAAACCCTTCCTGCCGGGCCAGAAGGGAAACGAGATA
The DNA here is from genome assembly GCA_035279985.1 of Verrucomicrobiia bacterium. GTDB lineage: Bacteria > Verrucomicrobiota > Verrucomicrobiia > Limisphaerales > UBA11358 > UBA11358. Next base: position 11,736 of record DATEGR010000245.1, on the reverse strand, counting down.
GAACCCGGCCAATGAACTGGCTGCCGAAAAGGCCAGCATTTTCGGGATGTGCTTTTTCCGGTAATGACCGATTTCGTGCGCGAGCACCGCCTCCAGTTCCGGCTCGGACAATTGCTGGACCAGCGTGTCGAACAGCACGATTTTCCGGAACCGGCCGAACCCGGTAAAGAACGCGTTCGAATGCCGCGAGCGTTTGCTGCCGTCCATCAACTGGATGTTCCGGGCATGGAACCGGGTCCGCTGGGCCAGCCCGAGCAGCCGTTCGCGCAGGCGCCCTTCCGGCAGGGGCGTGAATTTGTTGAACCACGGCAGAATCAAAACCGGCGCCAGCACCAGCATCAGGAATTGAAACGCGAGCAACACCGCCCAGGCCCACCCCCACCACCACGCTCCCGTCCATTCGACAATTTTCAAAATGAGCGCCAGCAGCGGATAACCGAGCGCGGCGGCGAGCAGCCCGCCTTTCAACCGGTCCAGCCACCAGATTTTCGGCGTCGTGGTGTTGAAACCGAATTTTTCCTCCAGCCGGAATTGCGAGAACCAGTCGAAGGGCAAACCGGGCAGCGACATGGCAAAACCGGCCGTTAACAAAAACGCCGCCATCGCCCACGCCGACGGGCCCAGTCCGTGGGCGAACAGTTGAAACGCCCATGGCAGAATGCCGCTGAACAAAACGATCAACAAAATGGCGGTGGACCAGATTTCTTCAATGTTTCCAAACCGGCCCTTGGCCAGTGTGTAGCTGACGGATTTCTGGTAGGCGGACTCGTCAATGCTGCCGCGAAACGCCGGAGGAATTTCGCCCGCGTGCGCGAGCACGTGGCGGCGATTGACCGCGGCCAGCCAGAGTTCCGCCGCCAGCCGGGCCAGAATCAGGCCCAACGTTAACCAGGCAACGACATTCACAGATTGCAATGCATCAGACTTTCGGCTGATTGGAAATGATTAATTTGTTTGCTGCTCAATCAACCAACACCCGCACCGCCGCATTCTGCGCCGACTTCACGATATCCTCCAACTTCCACGCGTAGCGGCGCGTCGGCAGACCGCCGCTGACCCAATACAAAACGGCGGTCCTCTGTGGCACAGCGGCTTTCGGCAGCAAGCCGCCATCTGAATTCCCTGCGGAAAGAAGTTTGCGGCGCTCTGCCGAGACGCCGCTACGCCGGCACCGGCTCCCTTTTCTCCACGTAAAGTTTCCAGAACGATTCCCAAAAATCCTCATCCAGCGGATGCAAGAAGGGATGGCCCGGCACGACCGCACCCAGCTGCGGCCAGTTGCGCGGACGATTCGCAGTTTCCTGCGGCACGGATTGTCGAGGAGGTAAAAGCAGGATTTCTCAAACGCGCCACGAACGCGGTCCCTTTCCCGCAGAACGCTGTCGTGCGATTGTTTTTGCAGCTCAAATTCCACGCCGGTTGGCGAGCGCCGCGCCAGTTCCACGGCCAGATATTTGCGCAGGAATTTCATCGCGTTGCGCTGGTCGCTGTCCCCGCGCAATCCCATCCAGAGCAGGTGCAGATGGTCGGGCATGAGGACATAGACCGGACAAAACAAGCCTTCACGCGCGGCGGCGTGAAGGAGCAGTTCGCGGAAATGCAGATGAAACCTTTCGTCCAGCCAGCCCGTGGCGCGGCGTTCCAGCGTAATGGTCCACTGTACCACGGCGAACCCGCGATAAAACTCCGGCGCGAGGCGCGGCAGATGATGCCATTCGGGCTGTGGCGTGAGCGGCGCGGGCTTCATGCGGTCAGCGTAGCGGCTTTCGGTAGCAAGCCGCACTCTTCAATTTCTGTAGTTGGCGGCGTTACGGTCAATCGCGGTGGGCGAAGACTTCATTTCCGAATTGACCCCGCAAACTACCACTGTAACTCCGGCAACCGGCGTGCGACTTCCTCGGCATTGGCACGGCTGTTGAAGGCGCTGATGCGGAAATAACCTTCGCCTTTCGAGCCAAACCCGCTGCCGGGCGTGATGACCACGTTGGCTTCGCCGAGGATCCTGTCGAACGCCTGCCAGCTCGTGACGCCTTTGGGCGCCTTCACCCAGAGATACGGCGCATTCAGGCCGCCGAAAACCTTCAGTCCGGCCTGCTTCGCGCCTTCGCGCAGCACTTTCGCGTTGCCGAGGTAATGTTCGATGAGCGCGCGTACCTGCGCCTGGCCGTCCGGCGAGTACAGCGCCTCCGCGCCGCGTTGGACGAGGTAACTCACGCCGTTGAATTTGGTCGTCGCGCGCCGCAGCCACAAGGGATGGAGGGGCTGCAGTTCGCCGGTTCGGGTGGCCGCCCGCAAGGGTTTCGGCACCACGGTGAACGCGCAACGCACGCCGGTGAACCCGCCATTTTTGGAATAGCTGCGGAACTCGATGGCGCAGTCGCGCGCACCGGGGATCTCGTAAATCGAATGCGGCAGCGCCGGGTCGCTGATGTACGCCTCGTAAGCCGCGTCAAACAGGATGATGGCCTTGTGTTCGAGTGCGTATTTCACCCACGCCTCAAGCTGCGGACGACTGGCGGCGGCGCCGGTCGGATTGTTCGGCGAGCAGAGATAAATCACATCCACGTGCCGCTTCGGCGGTTCGGGAATGAAACCATTGCCCGGTTTGCACGGCAGATAAACGAGCTTCGCGTAAGCGCCCGCTGCATTGGCCTCGCCGGTGTGGCCGGCCATCACGTTCGTGTCCACATAAACCGGATAAACCGGGTCGCTGATGGCGATTTTATTTTTGTGGCCGAAGATGTCGAGGATGTTGCCGGTGTCGCATTTGGTGCCGTCGCTGACGAAGATTTCATCGTCGGCCACCTCGCAGCCGCGGCTGCGGAAATCGTGTTGCGCAATGGCGGCGCGCAGCCATTCATAGCCCTGCTCCGGGCCATAGCCGTGAAACGTCTCGCGCCCGGCCATCTCGTCCACGGCCCGGTGCATGGCGGCAATGGCGGCGGACGGCAGCGGCTCGGTCACGTCCCCGATGCCGCAGCGAATGAGGCGTTGCGCCGCTTCCGGGTTGGCGTCGCAAAAAACCTTCACCCGCCGGCCGATTTCCGGGAACAGATAGCCGGCTTTGAGCTTGAGATAATTGTCGTTTAACTGGGCCATGGACGTCGCTTGGTTGGAAAACCCAAGGGTCGAAATTTACGGCAACGAACCGGCCGAGGCAAGCCGGCGATCAATCAGGCAGTGTCCTGCTTTGAAGTTCTGAGTTCCGTGTTTACGCGGTTCCGAGCCGCCTGAAGGCGGAACTCCGAGCGATTCAGGACATTACCATCCCTCAAGCGGCCCGGCCGCAGGAAAAGTTACCGGATGGCCGAGCGCTGGAGGCGGCTTCAAACCGCATGACGTCGCGCGCGACCATGGCAGGAATACCGGTTGCGGTTCCAGGTCCCTTCTGCTAACAAAAACCGGGCAAACACCGGCCATGGGAAATTTTGTTTTGAATCGAGTGCAGGCTTTCGTCGCGCGACAACGTGTTTTGGGCATCGAAAGGTGCAACGCCTGGGCTGGGCAGGCGGCAGCCGATTTGAATCCAGGCAGTTTGATCGACGTCGGTTGCGGTGATGGGAGCCTGTTGTTTCGTTATCTCAAAAAAACTCCGCCTGAATTTTACGGCGTGGAAGGCGCTCCCGCGCAGAAGGAACAGGCGGAAAAGCGCGGGATCAAGGTCTTCAGTTACGATTTGAATGGCCGCTGGCCATTTGCAGACTGCAAATTCGACGTGGTTTTCAGTTCACAGGTTATCGAACATGTGCATAACACGCGGCTGTTTGTTGAAGAGGCCTATCGCGTACTTAAACCCGGCGGCGTGGCGATTGTCACCTCGGAAAACCTCTGCAGTTTGCTCAATTGCATAGCCTTGTGCCTGGGCTATACCCCGTTTTCATTGATGCAAACGTGCGGGCGATATCTCGGCAATCCGCTCGGATTGCATTATAATGAAATCATAAGCGAACCGTTGCCAATCGAGCATCCGGCATTCGCAGGTGTTTCCGGTCACATCCGGGTGCTCACGGTCCGCCAGGCAAGGGAACTCTTTGCTTTGGCCGGCTTTGAAGTCAAAGCCCGATCGATCAGCATCTTACCGCTGCCTGACCGCCTCAGTCGCTTGCTGGAACACATCACTCCCCATCGCGGCCATTATCTGCTGGTTCATGCGCGCAAACCGGTGCAGCACCGGTAGAACTTTCGTTCAGATTGGCCCGTTTGAGTTTATCCTTTTGCCGGGCCATCAATGTCCCGCCTCGGGAAGTGATCCCGCCACGCGGGACTTTCCGCCCACTCCTCGGGCTGGAACAATTTAATTAATCTCGTAGCCGCGAACGTCAGTTCGCGCCATATCATTCTCCTTCATTTCATTTGCGCCGACTGACGTCGGCGGCCACACATTCTTGAAAACGCGCTAATGCTCGAGGAGCCGGAAGAATTTCGGGGCGGTGGCGGGGCCGGTCTGGTTGGTGTCGGTAAAGGTGTACACGCCGTTGCTCAGGCCCAGCACGGGATTGGCCAGGATGGTCCAGCTCGCCAGCGGCAATCCGAGGTTCGTCGTCCAGAGCACCGCATACTGGTAATTCGTCGGCGCCACCCACTGGAACCGGACGGCATTGCCAATGATCGCGGCGTTGATGATGGTCAGCGTCTGCGGAATGGGCGTCGCATAGGGATATTCGACGAGCCGGTAGAATTTCAGCGGCCCCCACCCGCCCGTCTGCGAGCCGTCATCCAGATACTGGAAGATGCCATCCGCCGCGTTGGTGGGCGACAGGACACCCGACCACGTCAGGACGACATTGGGGACGGTGTGCCACGCTATCGCCGGCGCGAGGTTTGTCGCCCATTCCACCTGGAACTGATAATTCGTCGGCGCGACCCATTTCAACAGGACGGCATTGGTCCCGTTGAGGTTGGTGACCGTGATGCTGGAAATGGACGGCGGGTTGGTGGACGCGTAGGCAAAATTCACCTGGAAGGAAAACGCCACGTTGCTGGTGCCCAGGCTTTGCACGCCGAGATAATAATTCGCGCCCGGCACGAGCGGCGGCACGGAACTGCCCGTGAGCACAAAGGCACCGCCGGTCACGTTGGACAACATCAGCACGTCACCCGCATTGGTGTCGCCGGTGGGCTGGGTGGTCTGGTTAAACCACACGTCCACCGGGCCGGTGGCGGAGAACAGCAGATTGGTCGCCGCAATGGCGCCGGCCGGCACGCTCACCGTCAACGGCGCTATGGTCCCGGACACCACGACATTGGTGATGGGCGTCGAATTCGTAATGGGTGCGGCAATGAAATTGGCCAGCACCCGGTAGAATTTGGCAGCAGGCCATCCACCCGTCAGCGAGCCGTCGTCAAACCAGGAATAATGCCCGAAGGGCGGGAGGTAGGTGACATTGATGACCGGGTTCACGACCGAGTTCCACGGAACCACCGGCACGAGATTGGTCTTCCATTGGATGGTGTATTGATAGTTGGTCGGGCCGCTCCACTGTACCAGGAAGCCGTTGGTCCCGTTGATGTTCGTCTGCGTGATGGTGGGACCACTTATGTTGGTGATGACCGATAACAGGGTGAAATCCACCTCCACCCCGAAGTTCACCGCGGTCCCGCCCGTGTTTTGCACGCCGAGATAATAGGTCCCGCCCTGAACAATATTGGTCGGTACCGAGGTGGTGCTCAACACGGAACTGCCGCCGGTCGAGGAGGGCAGCAACGTGTAGTCGCCGATGTTGGTTCCGGTCGGGAAACCAACGCCGCTAAACAACAGGTTCACCGGCCCGCTGGCGAACAACAGCCGGTTCGTCGCAAACAGCGCATTCGTGGGCACCTTGACGAGGTAATAGAAGATGCTGTTGGCAGGCACCGTGTTCGTCGCTGAGTTCGACGCTGATTTAGCACTTGCGAGCACCACCGAACTATAGGTGATGTTCGTGATGCTGACCATCACGCTGACCGTCACGTCAAATTGATTGCTGGTGACCAGATTGGTGGCGCTGAAACCGAACGAGGCAAAACCAAAGAAGCCGTTCGTCGGCATGAACGTGGCCGTGTGGCCGTCTATGCCCAGGCTCACGGTGCCGTTGGTGCCGTTGGTCACACCGAAGCCCCAGTTGCCGGTCCGGCCGACGATCGCATAAAGATCCACATCCACCGGTGTGTTCGAAACGGTCAAGGCATGCGGCGCAGCCAGCCAATTGATGTAATGTTCCAAATCCGTGTAGCCATCGGGATTCAGGTGATTATTGTTAGGCAGGGCCGGATCCATGCTGGTTTCTCCCAGCGCAGCCAGTGTAATTTCCCAGTAATCGGGTATGCCATCTCCATCGCTGTCCAGCGCTTGCGGCGCGGAAGCGAGGACCGGCCAGGGATTAACCCCGACGAAGTTCGAGACGCCCTGGGACTGCCAATACGCGCCAGCGCCAGTATAGTTGGTGTAGGTGGCCTCGGAATTGGTGATGAGATAAACGCCCGAAAAACGGTTTGAGCTGATGAAGTCAACGATCCGGCCGCTCTTGTTACGGACGCCGGTGACGATGTTGGTGTCCACCGAGTCGCGCAACAAGTAGGTGCCGGCCGCGGAGGCGCCCGCCACCGTGTCACCCGCAAAAGCCAGTACCTGCTCATAAGATTGCGGCGGGTTGGTATAGGTGATTGGCATTCCCGGCAGCGGCGTCGGAGCGGCCAATTGTGTAAACGTGCCGTTGAACATACCCCAGCCGGTATTGATGCCGTTGAGCAGGTTCGTAGAGGCATTATTGTCTATGAAGTTCGTGCCCTGATAAATCTGCGTGTCCGCCGCATTGGGGACGTTGGCCTGGAAAGCGATGTTGGGATTGGCCGTGGTGTTGCTGCCGGCGATGAAATAATTGCCGACGTAATTGAGGAAATTGGTGTAGCCGCCCGGGTTGTTGGCCGAGTCGTCCTCGTTGTAGCCGGCGAAAATGCCCCAGTTGCACACCACGTTATTAATGAAATCGAGTTGGATGTCATCACCCGGACGCGGGTTGCGGCTGTAGTTGTCCGCGTAAAGGTTGTGATAATAGCCCACCGCACCGGAGCCGTACCGCAGCAGCGAGCCATAGCCATGAGCCTGGAATCCGGGGGCGCCGCTGTCCATGTAATGGGCCGAACGGTTGAGCGGTTGGGCGATGACGGACCACTGCACACTGATGTTGGTTGAATGCGTCGTGGACAGGGCCTCATCAATGCTCCAGGCCGCTGAGATATGGTCGGCAATGGAATTGGTGACGCCAACGAAATGGAACGAATCGCCCTGGAAGAGCGGACTGTTGAGGTCGCCCGGACGGCAGCGCAGGAAACGCACCACGACGTCGTGGGTGTCCTGGACTGAGGTCGTGTATCCCTGAATGGTGATGCCGTCACCCGGCGCGGTCTGGCCGGCGATGGTGAGATAGGGATCGTTGATCTTAAGGTCCGAAAGCAGGTTGATGGTGCCGGAGACATCAAAGACGATGGTGCGGCTGCCGAAGGTATTGGTGATGCCGTAGCGCAAGCTGCCCGGTCCGCCATCGTTCACGTTGATGACGTGATAAACGTCGCCGCCACGGCCGCCAATGGCCGGGCCGCCCGGGCCGCCCGCACCGGGGAAGGCCGGTAGACCGTTGGTATAGACCACCAGGACCTGGAAAATGTCCGTCGCCGTCAACAGGTTTGCGTCGGTGACAACGTTGGTGAAGGTATAGACCGCGGGCGCCTGATTGGTCGTTGGCGTCCAGGTGATGACGCCGTTGGTGTCAATGGCCGGTATCGGGCCGTTGGTTACCGTGCTGGTCAACGTATAGGTATAAGGCATGGTTCCGCCCGAGGCAGCATTCGTCACGGTGAACAACTGGCCGGCGATGGCGATTTGTTCGGGAAGCGCCGGCAGAATGAGAGGATTCGGGTTGAAGATATTGCTGCCGACGGTCACATAATTGAACCGCAACTGCCAGTTCAGGAGCAGCGGGGCGGGATTGGTGGCCCCGACCCGGTCATCCTGGATTTCCAGCGTCCAGGTGCCCAGCGCATCCAGTCCGTCAAACGTGTCCAGCGATTGCTCGGGTTGGTAAAAAAGGCCCAAGGGCAGCGAATTCCGTTCGATCACGTATCCGCCCATATTGAAATCTGTGGGGCCAAAATCGTCCCAGGTTTCAGCCGGCACCCCCTGAATTCCACTGAAGTAAATCGTTCTGGTTGGAACCGAATCATTGGGTTGTCCTGCGTACCAACTGGTATATCCCCAAGGTTCGCCCGTTACCCACATCCAGTCGGCAGGTACTGTGCCGCTGATGAGATTTATTCCTCCAATAGCAGGTCCGGCGCCATTGCCCCCCCGTCCTTTGAAGAAATTGGGTGAATCGATCAGACTAAACACGAAATTATTCTCTGCCTGTGAGGTAATCGTAGCCAGATAACCGCCCGCGTTTTGAGCAGCCTGGTCGGCCAAAGCCCAATCGAGCGGATTGGTGGTCGAATTGGTGACGGCCTTGTACCAATGACCGTTTCCGCCGATGGAAGTGGGCCATTGAACGAATCCAACGGCGGGTGTGAAGGTAAACGGCGGCGCGGCGAACTTGATGGGCGTGGTGGTGAGGTTGGTGTTCTCGGTGAACACCAGGTAATTGTAATTGGTCTGCACGGACACCACACTCGCGGCGTCCAGCAACATACCCGGCTCAATGCCTTGAATCTGCAAAGGCGTGCTGCTGCCGGTGGCTTTAAACGACACCGTATAAGTCTGCCAACCCGTATTGTTGCCGAAGATGTTGGTTGTAACACCATTAAGGCTGATTTGCGCCTCCGCCAGAGATAGAGAAGGAGAAATGGCGAACTCATTTCGGTCGAATTTGCCCGCATTGCCGTTTTGGAAAATGGCTTTTACTTCGGAGGGGGACAAAGCGCGCCGGTAGAGGCTCACTTCGTCCAATTCGCCCATCCACGGACCACTATAGTTTAGCCATTGATTATTCCCAATGCCAATGCCTGGATTGGAGGTCGGGTCCAAAGCACCTATGGGGATGACGGAAGTGACGGTTTGCGTTACGACCGTGCCATTTATATACAATCGCTGGAGGCCGCTATTGCCATCCCACGTGGCGGCCAAGTGCACCCATTGAGTCAAATAAGCGCTGATATCATTGGTTATATCAGACGTTCCCGCGAGGGTGTTGTTCTGCTGAATTCGGAAATACAGGTTCTGATTCCGATGATCCAAAAATAGTATATAGGGATCGAGTCCCGGACGATCATCACCGCGCATGAGGAACTCGCCCTGGGCGCCACTGGTAAAATTGGAAGCCCACGCCCAGCCCTCGATGGTGAGCGCGTTGGTCAGTATAAAATCCGTGCTGTCCGGGATATTTACCCTGGCTGATGGCGTACCATTGCCGGTAAACTGAAAAGCCTGGTCCACGATTCCATTGGTCCAACGCGGGTCACTTACAAAAGTGCCGTTGTGATTGTTGATGGAATCATTTGCGTTGCCTTCTCCCCGCCACCAACTGACGATGCCCGGCCCGCGATAGGCGAACGTCAACGTGTACGTTTGTCCCGGCACTGTCGCCAGGGTGGTCGAAAGCGCGCCGTTGGCCAGCGCCAGCAAATTGGTACCTTGATACGCGTTGACCGGATCGGTCACAACACTGACTTGATTTCCCGCCACGGTCCAGCCGCCCACGATCTGGCCGGCGGTATAGTTTGTCGCCGTTTGTCCTTCAAAGGTGCTGACCAGCGAAGTGTTTGTCGTAATCGTGGCGATGCCACCTGCACCGTTGGGATCGGTGCCGCCGCGGTTCTCCATCAGCAGCACCCGCGTTCCGTCGGGGCTGATCAAATGGAACACCAGGTCCGAAATCCGCGGATGCGCCACCGCAATGGCCACGTCCATCCCCGAAATGGTCGCGTTATCCGGCACAAAAATGGAATCGGTCGTCACGGCGTCATCCAGAATCGGGATGGGCGTGTCCGTGGAATTGTAAATCGTCTGCGCCGGCACAAAGGGCAGGCCAATTATCGCCCAAACGTCCACGTTCTGTAGCGTCGGACTCGGATTAAAGATACCGACGAAATATCTTCCCGAGACCAAAGGCGGCCCCAAGGAAACAGACCCTCCAGGTCCACTCAGACCAGGGTTGTTGATGATTGCCATCCCGTCAAAGCTGTTCGTCGTCGGTTGCGAGCCGAATTTGACGAACAGTTCGAGCGGCGGATTGGCCGTACCGGTAAGGTTGGTAACGGTAACCGTCAAATTCGTCGCGCCCGGCGGAACATCCACAAAGCCGACCTGCAGGAAACTGTTCGGCAGAACATCAACATTGATGCCATGCGTCAGGTCTCGGTGCGGCTGAATCAGCAGGTTGTAATTGTTTACCATACCGGTTTGCGTCAGTGAATCGTCCACCTCCGTCAACATCCACACACCCAGGCCTTCCAGGCCGATGTAGTTGTTCAAATTCCCCGGCCCGTCGGAGGGACGCGTACCCGGCATCGCGCCGCCCACGCTGTCGTCGTAAGGCAGTGAATAAGGTCCGGGCGGATTGCCAAACGAATCATGGTTGTTCAACACATCGGGATGGGAACCATTGAGCGTCAGCGTGCCGAACAGGTCGCCGAAATTCTGATGCCAGATGTAATTGGACACGGTGACCTCTCCCACCTCCATCGGATAGATGGCGATGCCAAAGACGTATCCCTTGCCCGGCAGGGCCGGACTGCCATCGGGAATATTCACGTTCAGCGGCAGGCCGTTGACCACCTGGTTGCCCTTCTCCATCTGGCTGAACGGTATTTGACTGAAAATGGAAATGAAGCCGTATTCGGCCGCCATCTGGTCCTCCGATTTCACCCCGATATAATAAACGTTCGGGGTCCTCGACTGGGAATTGGTGTCCACGACAAATTCCGTGGTGCCGCGCCCCAACGACGCCCCGGCAAAATTGGGACCGAGGGGCGCCCCGACCTGCGTGCCGAGGACACAATTGGCAATCGCCGCCGGATTCAGGTTCGTAATCGTCGGATCGGTGGTCACATACAGGTCAATGTCCGCGTCCCGCGAGGCATTCTCCGTGGTGCCGCCGAAAACGCCCATCCGGGGGACGGACAGCGTGTCGGGCTCAGGCGCATTGGGATTGAACGTGACAAACGCCGCGTTGGAGAATTCAGAGGTATTGGTGATGACGTAGAAATGCCACTGGTTGGTCATGCCGACGGTCACCTGCCAGCCGTTGGGCCCGAACCCTTCCGGGGCGGCCGGGGTAAACGGAATCGTATTCGTGCCCAATAACGGCGTGTTGGCGCCAACAAATTGATTCAGCAACACCTGGTTGTTTCCTGCAATGTAAGTGATCAGCTGGTCGCCCGTGGGATTGGAAACCAACGACGGCGGCGTGGCGGTCACCGTCATCACGTTGGTGGCCTCGCCGCTGCCGCAGGAAATCACCAGCGCGTAATCCTGCACCACGTTGTTCGTTTGCGCCGTGACCGCGTTGACGTTGACCCGGTAACCCATGACCGTGACGGAGAAATTCGTGCCGGCGCCCACCGGCAGATAGACGTTCTGCACATTGTTGATGGAATCAAAAGTCGGCGGCGTGTTGGTGGCGTGCGGGGAATTAACGGTGCTGGAGGCCGGGAAATCATTGCCGTAATAGACAATCGGATTGGTCGGATTGCTGTAGTTGGTGACGACCAGAACCAGGTTGTTCACGAGTTTGATGGCGGCGGCGGGGTCGCCGGGCGGGTCCGTCC
>DATEGR010000244.1:0-3335 GCA_035279985.1 Verrucomicrobiia bacterium | reverse complement strand
CATCATGAAGTAATGCCCTTCGGGCACCTGCACCGGGCCAAAAGTGCGTTTGGCTTGAATTTGCGGTATCGCCATAACGGCGTGAGGGTGGGTTGACAATTCTTCCTTTGCGAACCGGCTGTGATCGCGTTCAGCTTCGGGCAATTGAGCCGATATTTCAGCGGGCAGGGGAGTGTAATTTACCGGGTTGCCGTTGATGATGAGTCGTTCGTTTCGCAGTTCGACCGTGTCGCCCGGCAAACCGACCACGCGTTTGACCAGGCGCGTGCCGTCGCGGGGCGAGTAAAACACCACAATGTCACCGCGTTGCGGGTTTGACCATTGCGCCAGGTGCCAGGTGGTGAACGGCACCTTCAGGTCATACGCCAGTTTGTTGACGAAGATGCGGTCGCCGACCAGGATCGTCGGCTGCATGGAACCGGACGGCACGTCATTCCAGTCGGCGAGCGATGAGCGGATGGAGAAAAGGACGATCGCCAGGACGAGCAGGGGACAAATTTCCTGCCGCCACCAACGGCGGGCGCGGGAACGCAGGGTTGCCATGTTCATCAGCCATTCGACCTGCCACCGCCGCGCTTGTTCAACGGAAATGACCGCGAAATATGCTAAATACGCGAAAAGGGATTTTTTGGAAAACTTTTCGCGTGGTTTGCGCGGTCCGCGGTTTAATGCTCGCAAATTACTATTTCAAGTGACGGGCAGTCTTACCAATAGGTCGCCGTTTTGGTCTATGGACATTTCCAGCATCGGCAGATCGCGTTTCGCCGGGCCTTCGGTCACATGACCGTTTGGGTCGAAGGTCGAACCGTGGCAGGGACAGTAAAATGAACGATTTGATTCAGCGGTCAGTTTGCATTTCTTGTGCGTGCAAATGGCGGACAGGGCGAATAACTTTTCGCCCTGGCGGATGATGAAAAATCCCTCGCTGCGGAAGCGGGCGTAAATGCCGTCGGCGGTGTATTTCGAAACCGTTCCCGCATTGACGAGTCGGCTTTTGAGTGCGGGCGAAACCGAACTCGGCGGGGTGGTACTGCAACCGGCAACCGCCGCCGCCGCCAGGATCAGAAATTCTCTCCGATTCATGTTCTTACTGTGATGTCAAAAGAATGCCTCTCCCATACCGATGAAGTACGAACCACTCTCCCGGCTGGAAGCCACCTCCTCCCCGCTTGCGGGCACAGGGCAGGTCGCAGCGGACGTGAGTCCGCTCTAATTTGCCTTTGAAATTGATGAAGAATGGAGCCGACTCACGTCGGCTGCTACTTGACATGGGTTCTTTCAAAAGCCTCATATTAAAATTGAAAGACCAGGCTGGCGATGACGCCCCAATGCATGTCGTCGTGGGCGGCTTCGTTGATTGGAAAGACAAACCCGAATCCGGGCCGGGGCTGCACCCCGCCGATGGCTTTGAGATTAAGGCGGAATCCCACATTCCCCAGAAGACTGTTTCGGCCGGGATTGCCCTTGTTCAACTCGGTTTCCCCGACCAGTTCGAATACCGGCATGAATTCCTGCACGTCGGGCAAGGGCAGGGCACGATGCGGAATCGTATAGCCGAATACAAAGCCGTATTCGAACGTCTGCAAGCCACCCTCATCACCGGGGCCGAACAGCGTTGAATAACCCAGGATGGATTGGACCGTGAAATTACCGGCTTTCAGATCATTGAAAAGTTTCGGCACCAGTTCGGCATTCTTGCTTACGGCGGAACCGGTGGGAATGCCGGCCTCGGCAGCTACCCCAAACGTCGAATCCACCAATCCATTGGCCGAAACAAACTGATAAAATGGGCAGCGCGCACCCAAATCTATGTTACCGATCCCTTGCGACGTTTCCTCCGCTGACGCGTTGCGCTCGTACGGCACTTCCAATTCCAGCGTCAGCAGTCCGAAGCCTTTCTCCACTTCCGCCTTGACCCCGTCGCTCCGCTGGTTGCCGGTTCCGGTGTGCAACCAGTCCAGGCGGGCTTCGCCGGGTTCCAGGTCCGAGTCATCCACCAGAAATGGTTCGGGTAACACGCCCTGCCCATACTCACTGCGATGGTCCAGCCAGTTGAAAAGTCCGTAGTGTGTGTCCGGCAGGGTGGCGGATGCCGCCGGTTCATCCGCCACCAATGCCGGCAGGCACAGGAACGGTGCCAGCAGCGCAACCAGCATTTTCGTCACGAATCTCATGGCGGAGACAATAATCAGTGTCGGATGTTTCCGCTTCCGTTTGCTTGCGATTTTTTGGCGGCGCGTTGCGATAAACCGGGAGCGCCTGCATCCGGCCGGCAAGTTTGTGCTTTTTATTTGGAAGGATGGAGTGGGACAGGCGTCACGCCTGTCTCAAACTAAAAAGAACTCCTGCTTGAATAGTTTTAACAGGCAGCCAACCATCGCGCCGCTGGTGGTTGATTTGGGGGAAGATGGAGACAGGCGTGACGCCTGTCCTCCGGCGGAGACGCAACGCATTGCCGCCGTTTTGCTCTGGGTCCCGGTTTAATACGCCAGCGAAGTACATCCCCTTTTGCCCTGACCATGACAAGATATTTGCTCGTGGCCTTAAAAATGGCACATTGTGGGCGTGTCCAGACCTGTCAAAAAGCCCGCCGAAGCCAGCGCTGCCGCGGAATTCATCGCCATGCCGGCCTTTACCGAACGGCCAGCCTGGAGTGCCATTGGCGAGGGCTGGCGGCATTTGCATGGCAGCGTGCGTGGGGCAGGGGTCAGTTTCGAGTGGCACGACTTCGAGACGCACACGGAATTTGATTGGGGCAAAAGTTTTCATCCGGGCAGCATCGAGGTTTGCCTGAATCTCGCCGGCAACGGCAGCGTCGCCTTTAACGGTGAGCAGGCCGCCTTCATGCCGTTGACCGTCGGGTTTTACCGGCGCGGTGAACAGCCATTGCGCGCGTCGCGACAGGCGGAGCAACGCCATCAGTTTTTGACCGTCGAAATGTCGTTCGAATTTCTGCGGCAGCACCTGGGTGATTTTGTTCCGTCGCTGCATCCGCTGGTGCGCGAGGTCGTCGCCGGGCAATCGGAAAAATCCGCCGTAATGACGCCCATGCGGCTGACGAGCCGGCAGCAGCAACTGCTGGCGAGCCTGCGCGACGCGCCCGTGCTCGCGGCGGCGCAAAAGTTGTGGTACCAGACGAAGGCGCTGGAACTGGCGGCGGAATTGTTCTTCCTCGCCCCGGGCGAAAAGGAATTGTTCTGCCAGCGGCAACAGCGGCTTTCCGCCGAACGCGTCGAAAAGGTGGTGGCCTTGCTGCGCGAAAAACTGACGGATCCGCCAAATCTCGATGAAATCGGACGCGCCGTGGGTTGCAGTCCGTTTCATCTGAGCCGGAC
>DATEGR010000243.1:0-8091 GCA_035279985.1 Verrucomicrobiia bacterium | reverse complement strand
GTCCGGCTCCCAACGAGCCTTCTGCTCATTTCTGTGTCAGATGTGGAGCGCCGCTCTCTTCCTGCGCATTCACCGGCACATTTGCGCCGCGGCACTTTCAAAAAATGCCTCCCACCCAAGTCAATGCTTACTGTTTCAGCCGGAAGAAGAGATTTCCCGTCGGCGGCGTGATGGTGATGCTGTTGGTGCCGTCGACGGTGGCGATGGAATAGCCGCTCGTCGTCCAACCAGCAGGCGCAGCGAGGTTGGAAATCAGCTGGAGCGTGTAACTGCCGGTGGTCGGCCACGAAACAATCACGCTGTTGCCGGAATGAGTGATGGTCAGGTTCGGCAGGCCGGGTGTTTGCACCACGGAAATCAATGCCCAGAATCCCCCCGTGAGCGAATAATTGCCACCGGTCATCGGTCCGCCGGCGTCGTGCTGGCCGATGGTGCCACTCTCCTGATAAGTGCTGCCCGTGCTCTTGCCGCCGCCGGCGACCTTATACCAATCGATCGAGTAGCTTTGCGCTGGTGCGCGAAGGCAAACGGCGGAAGCCAGAAGGCAGAGCAGCATAGGTTTTTTCATAGGCGCTTTACAGACTTAAAGAGGCCATCCTGGCTTTGGCACATAGAATCATTAATGGCCGATGCTCACCGCACCACCCATGGAGGTGATCGTCATGGGCTTGGAAATGGTCATGGACGAGGGACTGGAACCGGCCGTCTCAAAGATAATGGTTCCCCGTGTCGGAACGGCGTTCGTTGCCTGGGCCAGAGTTGGGTAAGGGGTGTTGTACGCCCCATTCTGGGTGGCACCGATGTAGTTGAAATTAACAAAAATGGGCCCCGTGTAGTTCTCAAGCTCGTTGATCATCTTCTGACCATTCGGGGAGCCCCAGCCCGTACAAAGGTCGTAACCGGTTGCGGAGTTGAAGGCGGTGGTACTTCCCGGCCACGTGTCATTCCCGGTAACAATATCGTGGAAGGAGGAGTTATAGTTTTGCCCCTCGCCGATAGCATAAAGAGCCGGGTTAATGAATCCAATCGGCGGTTTGCCGTCCGCGGCGGCCTGTTGGTTGACCAGCGCCGCAAAACCGGCCCATAACGGCGCCGCGCAACTGGTGCCTTCAAACCCGCCGGACAAGCCGTTGAAATAATTCACCCAAATGTTCACGGCGGTCAAAGCCACGTCCGGAATATTTCGCTTCGTTGTGGATCCGCCCACGGCCGTCAGGTTGACACCCTGTTGCCAGCCGGGAATGGAGTTGGTGCTGATGCCACCGCCGCTACCCCAATACCCTCCAACGGTGCTGCCGTTTGTGTACGCGCCATTGCCAAACCAGCCCGGCGACTGAAATCCGGAATTCCAGACCGTTTCCGAAACGTAATTGCTCGACGTTACGTCCATGGTCAGGGCTGTCCCGCCGACAGTGGTGGCGTATAGATCGTCTCCCGGTCTGGTGATTTGCTGGGTGTACGCGTCTCCGTCACCGGAGGCTTGAAAGAATGTTTGTCCTTGAGCCGCCATCTGTTGCAGGAACCCGTCGCCGGTCGAGTCGAACCCAAACCCAAACCACGAGCTGCTGATTTGTTTGATCTGGCTGTTGGTCACGATGCTGCCCGCCTCAGAATCAAAGGAGCTTCCTTCAAAAACATACAGGCTGCTCAACCCGGGCGACATTGAAATGACCATTTCGATGTCCAGCGAGACTTCCGATATATAATTGGTGTTGTTGTCCGGAAATCCTGAAGAACCGGGCAGCTTAATGATGGTGAAGGGCACGTTTGGCAGCCCCGCCTGGCTTTCATAGTTGGTGATGTCGCTTTGAAAATAACCGTCAAATTCCACCAGGCCGACATACTGGCCGGCCCCGGTTAAGGTGACACCGGGCGCGTAAGCGTTGCGGAAATCCTTGCCCCGGTAAGTGTTGAGAGGCCCGGTGCCATTCGCCGGACTTGAACTTCGGATAGTTTGTTTTCGGGCTCCCGGATAAGGCCGGTAATAGTTGTTCAGCCCGTCCAGGGTCTGGATCGGCACGTTCGAATCCACCGACGGCTCAATATCCGGCGCGTAGAATTCGCGTTGTTCGGTGGGATGCCGGTAGGTGAGCAGGTTGACATGAAACGCTTTCTCAATGTCGGCCACGGTTGCCGATACGTCCACCAATTCACGATGGCTATACGCGCCCACCACTGTCAGTCCGTTGGTCGAGATAAACCGGAGGACAGTTTGATAATCGGTTTCGGTCGGCCCGAACTTTTCGGTGAACTGCTCCGGAGTCAGGTAGTGATGAAAATTCGGGCTGGTGGGATCATAGAGTTGTTGAAGCAGGTTGGTGAGCGCTTCCCGATTCCGGAGCGGCAGCCCAATGGCCAGATCAATTCGATTCGAGGCGTTGAGCCGGCCCACGGGCAACAAGTGCGACACGGCAGCCGGAACATGCCCGGGCAATGCCTTTCTGTCCGCGGCCATTGCCTGCGTTGCCAGAAGCAGTGCAAGACCGCCACTCAAGCACGCCAGTAATCGAACCGGGTTCGTCATAAAATGGTCAAGGCGGTGGCGCCTGATGCTCCACTACTGCAGCGTCACCAAAACGAGCACCATGCCCTTGCCCGCGCTCAAACCTGTCATGGCCTTGCCCAGGATGGCGCCTGGCGCGCGGGCGTGATCCGTCGCCTTCATCGCATGCCCGGGTGTGTCCGAAGTGGTGAGCAAATCGCCCGGCCGAATTGCGCCTCGGCTCGCATCGGCCAGCACATAAACCCGTCCGGTCAACGCCACGTTCTGATCACCCTCCAGCGTGCCGGCCTGATGCAGGGCAATGCCGGGATTAATGCCGTTGGCGCCACTGACCACGCCCGCAACGTGGGTGTCATACGCCGTGTTACTCATCTTAACCTGGCCCGGGCGCTCCTCATCAATGACGACGACCGCACCCTGCGGAATTTTTTGACCGCCCATCTTGAACGGTTCCGCCAGGTCCGAACCACCGGTGATGATGATGCTGTGCGTGCGCGTGATGCCGTTGACGTCCAGGGTATTCTGCGGCGTCAGGGTTCCGATGCCGACGTTACCACCCGGTGAATTCAACGCGAGGGACAGGGGCGTACCAGCGGTGTAATTGTACGCATAAATGGCTCCTGCTGTGGTGCCAAATTTTTCGAGGAAAACCCCGGCGGCGCCGGTATAATTCGGGCTGGACGCGCCCGTGACCGCCAATCCTCCACTGTGAACGCGTAATCCTCCGGGCGGAGTTTGCGACGTCCCGATACCCACGCCGCCGACGGCCCGAATCAGGAACTGATTGTTGGCAGTGGACGCAAAGGTATTAATCCCTGAACCGGTATCATCCGACCAGACAAACGAGCCATCGTTCGTGGCCTGTGCAAAGCTTCCGGCGGCAAATGCACCCTGGCCGCTGGCAATGTTCCCATACCCGCCCGGGATGCTCGCGGCCTCACCGCTGGCGGTGTTGCCGCCGCCGCCGCCCACAACGGAATTGTCGCCTGTGGCAGAATTACCACCACCTCCACCAACCGTTGCCTCTATGCCGCTTGCAGCATTGAAATCGCCTCCGCCGACGGCTGCTTCGTTGTTATTGGCAATATTGTTGTAGCCGCCGCCAATAACGGCGATGTAGCCGCTGTCGTTGTTCAAGTAGCCGCCGGCGACAGTGGCTTCAGCTCCACTGACCGTGTTCTGGACACCACCGCCGACCGTCCCAAAAACGCCCGATACAACATTGGAATAGGCCGCTCCAAAATAATTCACAGCTCCGCCGCCGGCGATGGTTGCTCCCACTGTGCCGGGAGCCATATAATTGACCGGCGCGCCGCCAACCACATTCGGCGCACCGGAACCGGCCGGCTCCAGTCGCAGGGCGCGGGTGCCGCCGACCTTGAATTCCAAAGGTTGGCTGTCCGATGTACCGAGATAATTCACGCCCGGCGTGGTACCCGCGTTGCCGGTAAGCGACCAGCCGCCACCGGCTGGTGCCAGATTTGACCACACGAGGTTTGAGCCGTTGAACGCCAGCACCTGCCCGCTGGCGGGCGCCCCGAGCGTGTTCAATGAACCGGCAGAAACGCCGCTGGCCGCTACACTGACGGCTGCGCCGGAGTTCTCCGAAAAAATGGCGTAGGGTGTGGGTGCGACCTGTTGTCTGGGCGCCAAGGTGGCGAACGTGCCGCTGCCGTTGGTGCGTACGCCCAACTCCAGCCAATACGTGGCGCCGTTGAAAACTCCCGCGCCAAAATCAATCGTCGTGGTAAACAGCCCATTGCTCACGACAATGGTGCTGTTCGTCACCGGGCCGGCCACTGCGCTGCCGCCGCTGCTGACGCCATACGCCGTGAACGTCAGGTCATAGCTGCCGTTGGCGGGGCCGTTGGTGGTGTTCAACCGTCCTTGATAGGTGAACGCCGTGCCCTGGGCGTCAAGCGTCGATGGTTGATCGATGAGGGTTAAAAGCGCGAACAAGGCCATCGTAATGAGAATGGGTTGAGTGCGTGCGTTCATAGGTTTCCTGGTCGAAATGCGAACATGGGCTTCTGACTGAAAACTGCCTAATTCAAAGCAAAATACATTGCATTTGTAAAGCTAATTCTACCTTGCACTATTACTTCTTGTCGGGGTGCAACTTGTGAGCCCGGCACAGCATGGTCCGATGAGCCTTTTGGGGAATTTTAGACCGCTCCGGGCCACGCGTAGCTTTGGGCGCGGGTCAAGCTCGGTGTCCGATCCACCCGTTTTTCCTCGTTGCCATTGTGCTGCCGGTGCTTAATATCACACGGTTTATGGCTGGACCCATTCGCGCCGACGGGCGCACTGCAGAGGAACTCCGCCCGCTGCGCTTTCAAAATCACATCGCGCCGCATGCCACCGGCTCGACGCTCATCGAATGGGGTAACACGCGCGTCATCTGCGGCGTGACGGTCGAGGAGGTCGTGCCCCGTTGGATGAAGGACCAGAACGTCAAGGGCGGCTGGATTACCGCCGAGTATTCGATGCTCCCCTACTCGACTTTGGAACGCAAATCGCGCGACGCCAGCCGCGGAAAAATTGACGGGCGGGCGCAGGAAATCCAGCGGCTCATCGGCCGCGCCATGCGTGCCGCGCTTGACCTCGAAAAACTCGGCGAACGCACGGTCTGGGTGGATTGCGACGTGCTCCAGGCCGACGGCGGCACGCGCACCGCCGCCATCACCGGCGCGTACGTGGCGTTGTGCATCGCCATCCGGCGGTTGATTGCCTCCGGCAAGGTGACGGATAATCCCATTCTCCACGCCGTGGCCGCCGTCAGTGTGGGCATGGTGGACAACCGGCCTTTGCTGGACTTGTGTTACACCGAAGACGTCGCGGCGGCGGTGGACATGAACCTGGTGATGAATTCCGCCGGCGAATTTATCGAGCTTCAGGGCACGGGCGAACAAGCCACCTTCAGCGAAGCGCAACTCGCCGATTTGCTCGCGCTCGGCAAGACCGGCATCCGCGAATTGCTGGCCGCCCAGGAAAAGGCGCTGGCGGCGGCCTGATTTTCAAGTGGGCAAGGCTTCACCTCAAATTTCCCGGCGAAAGGGCGAACCGTCGCCGCCGACGCGGTTATTGTTGATTCGCCACGCCGAAATCGAGCGGCGCTACCAGCGCGCTTTTGGCGGGCGGCTGGACATCAACCTTTCCACCCGCGGCCGCGCCCAGGCGCGAACGCTCGCCCATTTTTTGCGCGACAAAAGAATTACCGCGATTTACGCCAGCCCAATGAAACGTGTGCAACAAACGCTTGCGCCGTTCCTGAAAAACGGCGCGCCCGCCCAGACCATCCTGCCCGGGCTGCAAGAGGTGGATTTCGGCGACTGGTCGGGATACACGTGGACTGAGGTGCGCGAGAAATTCGGCGTCCATCCCTACGATTGGCTGGACGAAATTGAACTGGGGGCGGTGCCGAACGGCGAAAACAGCGTCCAATTCCGCGCCCGCGTCGAGGCCTGCCTGTTCGAAATCATCCGCCGTCATCCGGGCAAAACCACCGCCATTTTCAGCCACGGCGGCGTCATCCGCATGATCCTGTCGATTTTGCTCGACCTGCCGCTGCCAAAAATGAACGTATTCGAGATTGAATACACCAGCGTGACGCAGGTCGCCTTGCATCCGGAATTAAACGAAGTCGAACTGCTCAATCTCACGCCGTGGCGTGATTGGAGCGCATAAGGAATTAAAGCCACGAAGTACACGAAAGCCAGTTCACTCTTTTCAAATTTTCGCGCCGGTCGTTTCTTTCACGGTGTTCCGGTCTTTTGAATCCAAACTCCACAACATCAGCAAAATCGCTCTGGCGGGTATCCATCACTACCACGCCGGCAGCCGAGGACGCCGTCACGGAGTTACTCCACAGGGCGCTGGGGCAACCGGCGTCATCCTACTTTGACGCCAAAACCGGCGTGAACACGGTTACTGCCTATCTTTCCGGTAAGCGGCCGTGGTCGGACCGGCTCCGCGAGAGCATTTCCGTCGGTTTGCAGCAGATCAGAGATTGTGGGCTCAACGTGGGACCCGGCCGCATCCTGGCGGTGAAAGTGCGACGAGAAAACTGGGCAGAATCCTGGAAGCGGCACTTCCAGCCGATTGAAATCAGGTTCAAGAATCGGAGGAACGCGCCCGGCGAGTCCCCGGCTTCGCGCGACCAATCCGGGACTCGTATAACTCGTCCCTCCGAAGCAATGGGGAAATCATTGCTGATCAAACCAAGCTGGAACAAACGCAAACCGCGGAAAGGCCAGGCGATGATCGTGTTGGATCCCGGCCTGAGCTTCGGAACCGGTCATCATCCGACCACGGCATTCTGTCTTAACGAAATTGTACAATTCCAAACAGGCCGGGACAACGGGCCGGGTTATCCGGACGCCACGCCGCGTTGTCCCTGCCGCAAACCACCGTCGCTTCTCGATCTCGGTACCGGTACCGGGATTCTGGCGATTGCGGCCGTAAAATTGGGTTATTCGCCGGTATTGGCAATGGATTTTGATCCAGAGGCGGTTCGCGTTGCCCGCGCCAATGCCCGCATCAATCGGGTCGAACAGCAGTTGAAAATCCGGCGCAGTGACGTGGCAAAGCTGCCGGGCCGACCCCGGCGGCAGTATGATTTGGTCTGCGCCAATCTGATTTCCAACCTGCTGATAGACGAGCGCCGCCGGATTGTGGCGCAATTGAATCGCACCGGAACGCTCGTGTTAGCGGGCATTCTGAAGCCGGAATTCAAGGAGGTGCAAAAAGCCTATGAAACCTTGGGATTGAGGCTGATTTCCCACCGGGATGAAAAGGAATGGTGCTCGGGTTCGTTCCGTTTTGACCTTTGAAAATTTTTTGAACGAGGGAATCGGCGGACCAGTCTGATTTAATGAAGTTGTAAGGATTCGGCCGAGTCAATGAAACTTGGCATTCTTTACGCTGCGAGTCCGGGGGAAGAAAGGAAACAGCTATGATGAAGACATTGGAAATCATCGGCGAAGCAGTTCGCAACCCCAAATACTCATTCCGCAAAGCTGAGCATCAGCCCAAAAAGGAGCGGAAACACCGCTACGAACGACGAAAGATCAAGGAGTACATTCATCTGGGCGACTGGCTGGCTGAAGAATTGGCCTAGGGCCGGTTTTGAACAGCCTGTTCAGAAAGAACCAGTCAAATCCGGCCGGATTTGACGGACCAGGAAAAATCACCGCTGACAGGCCGGGCAGATTCCGAAAAATTCCAGTTTGTGAGTCACAGCCTTGAAGCCGTTTCGGGCGGCGATGTTTGATTCGATTTCCCGAAGAAAACACTCGTCAATTTCCACCACTCCCGCGCAACGCGTGCAAATCAAATGATGGTGGTGCCCGTCCTCCCCCTCCCCGACGAGTTCAAACCGCGCGGCACCGTCGCCAAAATCAAACCGCTTCACCATTCCCATCTGCTCCAGCAGATGCATGGCGCGATAAATCGTGGCCAGATTGCACCGGCCCCTGGGCATGGCGGCAAAGATTTCCCGATTGGTCATCGGGTGCTGGTGCCGGCGCATGAGCGGAATGTTGCTTGGGAGCAAAGTCAGCCAGCTCAGGTGACTGTTCCAAATCGAG
>DATEGR010000242.1:0-5223 GCA_035279985.1 Verrucomicrobiia bacterium | reverse complement strand
ACGTATCTGTTCTGTGCTTTGGATCTCGCGGACAAGGCTGTCCGCGCTCTTTTGGGTGCCATTTGACCAAGCCTGACTGTTGATATGACCAACCGGGAAATCATTCTAGGCCGGATTCGCGAGGCGCTGAAAGTCGCTGCGCCGCATCCGGCTTTCCCCGGCGGCCCGGCCGGGACCTCTCCCCTGCCCGCTTCGCCGCAAAAATGGCTGCCACCGGTCGGCGAGACGCTCGAGGAACAAATTGAATTGTTCGGCCGGAACGCGGAAGATCTGAAAGCCACATTTCGCATCTGCCCAAACATAAGTGAGGCAACTCAACACGTGAAAGCTTTGGCCGCGGAGGGCGGCTGGAAAAAAATCGGACTGCATTCCGGCGAATGGACGGACGCCATCGCCCGGGAGTTGGGATTGGTGGAAGTGCGAACCGATGGTGGTTACGCCGTGAACGATCTGGAAAGTTGCGATGCCGGGCTGACAGAATGCGAGGCACTGGTGGCGCAGACCGGTAGCGTGCTGGTCTCCGCGCCGAGCGCGGGTGGACGGGCCCTGTCCGTGCTGCCGCCGCATCACGTGGTGCTGGCACAGCGAAGCCAAATGGTGCCTGATTTGACCGCCGCTTTGCAGCGCGTGCAGGAAAAATTCATAGACAATTTTCCGAGCTTTCTTTCCTTCATCAGCGGGCCCAGTCGCACCGGTGATATCGAGCGCATCCTGGTGCTCGGCGCGCACGGGCCAAAAAAATTGACTATTCTGCTTCTGCCTTGAATCATATCAGAACCTGAATTGACCGCTCCACCCTCAACACTATGATCGCACCCACCACCTCCAATTCAACCGCTGCCAATACCACGAGCTGGTTTCGCACACCGGACGGCAAGAATTACGCCTACGTCTTCCTGATCGTTTGCTCGCTGTTCCTGCTCTGGGGCGTGTGCAACGGCATGATTGACGTGCTGAACAAGCATTTTCAGGACTCGCTGCAACTGAGCAAGGCACAGTCGGCCTGGGTGCAGTTTGCCAACTACATGGGCTATTTTTTCATGGCCATTCCCGCCGGGCTGCTGGCCGTGCGTTTTGGCTACAAAGGGGCCATTATTATCGGATTAACTCTAATCGCACTGGGTGCGCTGTGGTTCATTCCAGCCACACATATCGGGAGCTACTGGGCGTTTCTGCTCGGACTTTTCCTCCTGGCGGCCGGGCTGCCGTGCCTGGAAACGGTCTGCAATCCGTATGCCACGGTGCTTGGCCCCCCGCGATCCGGTGCGGCGCGCATCAATCTGGCGCAAAGCACCAACGGCATCGGCTGGATGATCGGACCGATGCTGGGCGGCTACTTCATCCTGTCGGCCACGGGTGAACCCGTGACCACCAACACCGATCTTTGGAAACCTTACCTCATCATCGCGGCCATGGTGGCGGTCCTGATCCTGGTCTTCGCGATCAGCAAAGTACCGGATCTCCATAACGTCGAAGAATCGAAGATTGGAACCGGCAGCGGCAAGGTGGCGGTGAAGCCGTTGTGGAAGCGCTGGCATTTCATTCTGGCCGTTGCGGCACAATTTTTTTATGTGGCGGCACAAACGGGCATCTTCAGTTTTTTCATCAACTACGTCGCCACCGACACGCCCGCCCTGACCCAGCGCCAGGCCAACGGCTTGCAGAGCTATGCCAATGGGCTGCACACCGTCTTTCGCATTATCCCCCCGACGCAGATGACTTATCCGGCCTCCCTGTTTTCGGCCGGCGACATCACAAATCTCCAGGCCTTTGTCGCCAAATTGCAGAATGACCAGGATCCGCGAACCCGGCCGATTTCCGGATTCATTTGGAGCCACTTCTCCACGAATCGTTCCTTTCTGGCTTCCTCCAGCTTCGCCGCTGACGCCGACGCAGCCCATGCGCCGCCGTCCATCAAAGCATCAGCCGTTGAACTGGACCAACAGGTGAAGCAACAAAAGCAAGCCATTTTGGTTAACGGCCTGAACCAAATTCTTCAAACGAATACGCTCTTTGCCGCCGTGCGTTCCAGTGGAATGGTGCTGCCGGACAGGCAACGTAAATCAATCGAATCCAATCCCACCGGGGAACAGTTGGCTCGCGCGAACCGCGCATTTTTGGAAGACACTTATCCGCCGGGCTTCATTGCCCGCAGTCCCTATTTGAACAGCGCGCTGTTCCGCATCACCGATCGTGGCGGCTCGTTGCTGCTGTCGTTTGGCGGTTTCGCGCTGTTCCTGTTGGGCCGCATCACCGGCAGTTTCGCGCTGCGCCTCTTCCGGGCGGATCTGATGCTGGCGATCTATTCGTCGGCAAATATTTTGATGATGTTTTTGACGATGAACAACTGGGGGTGGTGGTCGGTGGCCGGCCTCTTTTTGAGCTTCTTCTTCATGTCCATCACCTATCCGACCATCTTCTCGCTGGGCATTCACGGTCTGGGCGAGAAGACCAAAATCGGCTCCTCCTTCATCGTACAATCCATCGTCGGCGGCGCCATCATGCCATTTTTCATGGGCTGGCTGGCAGACAACTGGGGCATGCGGGTGGGCTTCTTTATGCCTCTGCTGTGCTTCGTCTTCATCGCCCTCTACGGCGGGTTCTGGCAAAAGTTGGAACTCAAAGACAGCCAGGCCGGCAGGCCGTGATCCCGCCAAACCGGCAAGGGACAGCCGGCGGCCCGCTCCCGATGCTGTTTATCGGAGTGGCGCGGTGTTCGCCTTTCCTGGCAACTGCATGAGAACCGTCTCTACTTTGACATGATTCTTTTCGACAAAGCTTCGGCGAATCTCCGTGCACCCCATCTTCAAGTAGAATGGAAACGCAGTAATGGTCCCCTCGAATGGGACCGGAATAGTGCCACTGGCACGAATGAACGCCAAGGCGTGCTCGAATAAGGCCCTGCCGACGCCTCTTCTCGTATGGTCTGGATCAACAAAAAGCGCTACGATGCAGATTGGGACGACGTGACTAAAACCACGAATGGCACCACTCTCTTCGTAGACATACATCTCCTTCTTCGCGATCCCCCTCACCTTGCATCCGTCAGGCGTTCGGCCTGAAAGCCAGCCTTCGATCACCTCTTCAGGATAGTCACGCGTGCATAATCCGCGCACGGATCGGGTATGAAGGTTGTGAATCGCGAGAGCGTCGTCTGGCAATGCGATGCGTATCATATCAAGGCAACGATCCAATATAGCCCGGCTCGCGGGACCAACCAGCGTAAACCGCGCAGCGGAACCCCGAAAGCGCTTGCTCGCGAAAACTTCCGGAGTTCGGGGCAGGCTGACAGCGCGCCATCCGGTCGCCCGCTCGTGAAGTCGTGTAGCGGAGTTGCCTGCAGCGAGTGAGTTTCCCTGTCCGCGATGCGTCAGAGTTCATGCGCAATTTCTCGTGTGCCGGTTTTCGCGCCGCGGGTCTCATCTTCGCTCTTGCCGAACTGGATCCGGGCGGGCAGTTTTGGATGGTTCAACCTTTGAAAACCTATGAAAAAACTGTTCATTCTCCTGTTGGCAGGTCTTTCAGCCATGATACTGGTTGCCGGCTGCGAAACGCATCTGGGAGGCGGCACGACCAATAGAATAGAGCAACCTACGGTCGGACAGCAATTGATTGACTTGCAGAAGGCCAAAGAAGCCGGGGCGATTTCGGACACAGAGTATCAGGCCCAAAAGGCCAAATTGCTCAACGGCAAGTAAAGGGGAAGTTCTCAAGAACAGCAGCCTCCCCCGTCGGCGAGGCTACAGCTCCAGTTCCTGACACGCCGGCAAGATGCCGGCGCTCCCGAAATTTTATTCCGGCAGCGCTTTCAAGGTCTCGCTGCTGAACGGCTGCGGATGCGCGCCCAGTTTGGCACGGATGGCTTTTACATCGTCGGCCGTCACCGGTCCTTGTTTGTTGCCCCACGAATTGTGGATGTAGGTCAGCACGTCGGCGAGATCGGCGTCGGACATCGCCGCGCCCATCGCGGGCATGGAGAGGCTCCATGTCTGGCCCTTGACGGAAAGCTGGCCGCCGACGCCCGCCAGCGGAATGGATACGAAACGTTGAATGCCTTTGGTATCCACCCATTCGGAACCGGCCAGCGGCGGCGCCTGACCGGGTTTGCCGAGGCCGTCCACCCC
This sequence comes from Verrucomicrobiia bacterium, assembly GCA_035279985.1. Taxonomy (GTDB): domain Bacteria; phylum Verrucomicrobiota; class Verrucomicrobiia; order Limisphaerales; family UBA11358; genus UBA11358. Next base: position 1,099 of record DATEGR010000242.1, on the reverse strand, counting down.
GTGGCACAGTCCGCAAACCAGGTCGTAACGCGCCTTGCCGCGCGCCAATATGGCGGCTTGGCCGGATTTGGGCTGATATAATTCCAGTTCCTCCGCGGAGGCGTAAGGGCCATAGACCTGGGGATTGAACCAGCCGCCGTGGTGATCAAAATAGACCATGCCCAGAAACAGCAGCAGCAACGTCAGCACGATAATCCAAATCGGCACTGGCGAACGTGAAACGATCAGTTCGGCATCAGGCGATTGAGGCGTGCTGGATTTTGATTCGTCGCTCATGGTTTGGTAACAGCCGCCGGCTGGGTAAAAGGCGCGTCGTGCAGCGAAACATCCGCGTGCAAGCTCAACAAATAGGCCGCCAGTTCCTGCGCCCCGGCCGTCGGCACCACTTCATAACCGGCCGGCGGTCCGGAACCTTTCGAAAAAACCAGGGCGTCCGGTGAAGGTGCGCTGCCGATTTTTTGGATCCGGAAAAGATAACGGAACGGCGGCATGGCCGAATCCTTCACTACGCTTTGCGGCGCGTACAAGTGAACCAGTTGCCAGTTGGCATCCGGCTGGCGCGTGCCTACGTCCGCCAGGTCCGGACCGATGCGCAGGCTGCCGAGCTGCACCGGGTCGTCGTAAAGGAAATCCTCGGCCACGCTGTGTCGCCGGCCCCAGCCGCGCGCAATGTCCGGGCCGGTGGCGATGATATGGATTTCGGCCTTGCCGCCGGCGGCGGTGATTTTATCCACCAGGGCATCGGCCACTGCTTTGTCGAGGCCGTTCAATTGCAGAGACGAAATCAGATTGGTCACTCCCGCCGGATCCTTACCGGCGCTGGTCAGCACGACATCGCACGCGACGCCGCTTTGTTGGACCTGCTCGGTATGGCAGGCGGCACAGCCGTTGGCGCGATACACCTGCAATCCTTGATTCGCCATGCCGGGCCGGCCAAGCGGGTACAGGTCGCTCGAATTCAGAACAGTGGTTTGCTGCCCGCCGCCCAGTTGCACAACGGGCGCGAGCACAAATCCGCACCACGAACCGCCCAGCGCGAGCAACGAAGCGAGGAAGACCGGAAACCCGTTTTTCATGCGCGCACCTCACCGCTTTCGCC
>DATEGR010000241.1:0-3057 GCA_035279985.1 Verrucomicrobiia bacterium | reverse complement strand
GGCAAAGCCATCCGTTTCGGCCTCGCGGCCATCAAAGGCGTCGGCGAAGTGGCGGTGGAAACGATTTTGAAGGCGCGGAACGAAGGCGGAAAATTTAAGACGCTCTCCGATTTGTGCGAGCGCGTGGACGGCCGGACGGTGAATCGGAAAATCCTCGAAGCACTCATCAAATCCGGCGCGTGCAACTGCCTCGGCCAGACGCGCGCGACGCTGTTCGCGCAAATCGAACGCACCTTGGCGCGCGCGGCGAGCATTTTGTCCGACCGGCAGAAAGGCCAAAGCTCGCTCTTCGGCGCGCTGGAGGAAAAGGCCCCGCCGATGCCGGAGGCCATCAGCAACCTGACCGAATGGCCGCAGCACGAGCTGCTCGCCAACGAGAAAGAGCTGCTCGGTTTTTATGTCACCGGCCATCCCCTCACGCCGTTTGCGCCAATTCTGGAAAAATATACGCTCACCAACACCGCGAAGCTGGCCGGGTTGTCGAACCGCAGCCTGACGCGCATCGGTGGATTGATTGCGGCCGTGCAGAACGGCGTATCCAAAAAGAGCGGCAAGCCGTATTCGATGGTCACCCTCGAAGACCTCGAAGGTTCCGTGCAGGTGCTCTGCATGAACGAGAACTACGAGAAATACCGGGAGCTGCTGAAACCGAACATGGCCATCCTCGTGGTGGGTGAGGTCAACACCGGCGACGAACGTCCGAAGATCTTTCCGCAGGAAATCATGCCGCTGGCGGACGCGCCAAAGAAATTCACGAAACAAGTCCACCTGCGATTGCACACCGCACACTTGAAAACGGAACACCTGGAGGCCGTGCGTGAACTGGTCGCCGCCCACCCGGGCAAATGTCCGTTGCTGTTGTGTTTCATGCAGCCCGGCGGCGGGGTCGTCTTCATGGACACCAACGAGCGGTTCAGCGTCACGCCTTCGCTGGAACTGCAGCAGGCCGTCGATTCACGTTTCGGCGAGGAAACCTACTACGCGAAAGTGGATACCTCGCCCCCGGAACGCGCACCGCGCCGCTGGGAACGCCGGAACGGCAACCAGGGTGGCGCAGCTGCGTTTTAGCGCGACCGTGAAATGCAGAATCTCCGTCCAAAGCACACCCGGGTTGAAACGCCCGAGTCATGACAACGCATTTCATGGTGACCCCTGGAAATTTCCTTTTACGTGGCCGTTGATTTTTCATTAAATTCAATCGAATTCATTACCACGCCGAATGCCTGCTACCATTAAAAGATCCGGAACATCGAATCGTTCATGGTTGATAGCAAAACTGGTGGCCACGGGATTTTGCCTGAGCACGGCGGGAATGATTTTGCGGGCCGGGACGCTGCCGGCGGTGAATTCGAAGGAAGCCACTGCTACCGTTGGCTGGTCGTCGTTGGGTGCGATGCCGGCTCCAGGTTGGAATGGGAAAACGTTGCGGTTTCAAAACGACCAGGGCACGCTGGCCGTCACCGTTTTGTCGGACGACATAGTGCGGGTGCATTTCAGGAGGGAGAAATCGTCCGGACGCGACCATTCTTACGCCGTCATCAATCGTGATTTCGGGCCGGCGAAGGCCAAAGTCAAAATTGGCGCCGATGCAACCGTTTTACAGACGGCCACGCTCACGGTGCTGATCCGGCAAAATCCCCTGCGAATTTCCTTCGCCAACGCTGCCGGCGAAAGCCTGGATGCCGATGATGCGGTGCACGGCACCGTTTTCGTGGGAGACGCGTTTCGTGTCACCAAGCGCCTGCGCGACGACGAACACGTTTATGGCTTCGGCGAAAAGGCCGGCCGGCTGGACAAGCGCGGCTGGAAACTCGGCGGTTACGATCTGGTCATGTGGAACTCGGATACTTACGCCCACGATGCCAGCACGGACCCGATGTACGTTTCGGTGCCATTTTGTCTGATCACGCGTCAGGGCCAGGCGCATGGAATTTTTCTCGATAACACCTGGCGCAGCTTTTTTGACGTCGGCCACGAAGAGGCAGGCTTGTTGACCTTTGGCGCAGCGGGCGGCGATTTGGAGTATTATTTCATCAACGGCCCGGACCCGAAGAAAGTCATTGAGCGCTACACCGCACTGACGGGGCGGATGCCGTTGCCGCCGCTCTGGTCGCTGGGCTACAACCAGTGCCGCTACAGCTATTATCCGGAGTCCCGCGTGCGGCTGGTGGCCGACACGTTCCGGGAGGAGAAGATTCCCGCTGACGTCATCTGGTTGGACATTCATTATCTCGACAACTACAAGCCGTTCACCTGGAATCACGAACGTTTTCCCGACCCGAAGAAAATGATTTCAGATTTGCGCGCGCAGCATTTTCGCGTCGTCTCCATCCTGGATCCGCACCCCAAAGTGGAGAAGGGCTATGCACCCTACGATGAAGGCATGGCGGGAAATTATTTTGTGAAAAATCCCGACGGTTCGGTGTATGAGGCCCCGGTCTGGCCGTCGCACGCGAAGGAAAATCCCGGCCCGAGCGTCTTCCCGGATTTCAGCAATCCGGCGGCCCGGCAATGGTGGGGCTCGCTTTACCGGGGATTGATTGAGGTCGGCATCGCGGGAATTTGGAACGACATGGACGAACCGGCGGTATTTGACACACCGACGGGCACGATGCCTTTGGACGTGGTTTTTGACAATGACGGCCAGCCGACGACCCACCGTGAAATTCACAATGTCTATGGCCAGTTGATGAGCCGCGCAACGTTTGAAGGGCTGGCGCGACTCCGCCCCAACGAGCGGCCCTTTGTGCTCACACGGGCGAGTTTCGCCGGCGGCCAGCGCTACGCCGCCATTTGGACCGGCGACAGCACGTCCGACTGGTCGTCGTTGCGACAATCCGTCGCCACGTTGCTGGGGCTGGGGCTTTCCGGTTTTCCATTTGTCGGCTCCGACATCGGCGGGTTTGCCGGCGCGCCCGGCGGCGAGCTTTACACGCGCTGGCTGCAATTCGGAGTCTTTTCGCCGTTCATGCGTGCGCATAGCGACTTGAACTCGCCAGGCAAGGAGCCGTGGGCGTTTGGTTATCGGTACGAGGCCATTAACCAACACGCCATCGA
>DATEGR010000240.1:0-8241 GCA_035279985.1 Verrucomicrobiia bacterium | reverse complement strand
GTGTTCATGGGCTTATGGGTTCATTGTTCACCCAATTCTCCGTCCGTCAAATCGGCGCAACCTCAGTACGCTGACGCACTTGACGAAGCGACAGGCACGCTCATTTACGAAGGTCATGATCAAAACCGGACTCAGGGTGGTCCCGACCCCAAATCGGTTGATCAACCAATGCAGACGCCGAAAGGTGGATGGACAGAAAATGGGAAATTCTTCCGTGCAGCAATGGACTTCAAAAGTGGTCTCCGCAAAAAGGCGGAGCTAATCAAAGTTTATGAGAAAATTGCGGATGGCATCTGGTGCTACAAAGGATTCTTTGAGCTGTTGGATGCGGAAATCGTTCCCAGCGGCGGTCGGAAAGTATTCAAATACCACCTCAAACCAGTTGAACGAAAGATTTTAGGCCGCATTGAAGAACTCCCGCACACACGCCTAATTCCAACGCATGTAAAGGTTGAGGTATGGCGCCGGGATAAAGGCTGCTGTGTGAAATGTGGTTCGAAGATTAATCTGCATTACGACCACGACATTCCATTCGCCAAAGGCGGAAGTAGTTTTACGGTGGAAAATGTTCGGTTGCTCTGCGCGAAGCACAATTTGGAAAAGTCAGATAAAATCATGTCTGTTCTGCCATGGATTTTTGTTGGCACGGCAACTGCAATTCGATTTCAACGCAATTAACCTCGGCTTTATTTCCTTTGAAGACAATGGCGAATTGCTAATATCCCCGGTGGCTAATAGGGAACCCATGAAGAAAATGGGCATCATACCGAATTGCGTCGTCAACGTCGGCAGCTTCGCCGAACCGCAAAAAGATTTTTTGGCGTTGATCGTCATTCTGACACTTGCCGCTATTTCCACCTTGGCCGGCCCCGTGGACTACTGGCAACAGCGCAGTCCGTTGCCTACCGGGTATGATTTTTTGGACATGACATACGGAAACGGAAAGTTTGTTGCTGTTGGTTACGGGCCAATTATGACATCTACAAACGGAGTTGACTGGGTTGATCAAAATACGGGCGGCTATGAATATGACGTAACGTTCGGCAACGGGGTCTTTGTGGCATGCCACCTTAATAAAACTGTGATTGCCTCCAGCGATGGCGCCCACTGGACGTCAATTTCTCTGCCTTTGTCCATTGAGGGGATTGGTTTTTGCAATGGCGTATTTGTCGGAGGCGGCTATGACTGGTCAACGTCAACAGGTGCCATTCTTTCTTCACCGGATGGAACAAACTGGACACGGCGTGCCTCCATACCAGGAAATGTTACAGGAGTTTGTTATGGCGGAGGACGTTATCTCGCCAGCGGCTATTCTGGAAATATTTACGTTTCAACCAACCTAACCGATTGGAGCACCAGCAATACTGGCAATACTGGCGGTGCCAATGCTCTGAACGGTATTTGTTATGGGAATGGCCTCTATGTTGCGGTTGGCGAAGACGGTGGCGCCTATGTTTCAAGTGACGCGGTCAATTGGGTCCACAGGGGCTCAAGCAGTTGGCTGAATCGCGTTATATTTGCCAACGGAAAATTTGTGGCCGTCGGCAAGCAATCCGAATCCATCGAATCCACCGACGGCACGAACTGGACAACCCTTACTTTGCCGGCACCCTTGAATCTTTGGGTTACTTACGGCGGAATCGCCTATGGAAATGGTGTGATTGTGGCAGCCGGCTCTGGAGGTCAAGTTTCGACATCGGCTGATGGCACCAACTGGCTTTCGCAGTTTCGCGGAACGGCACAGAATCTCTACGGCGTGGCGTATGGTAGCAATCAATGGATAACAGTGGGGGATTTGGACGAAACAATCACATCCACCAATGGCTTTGATTGGACCACCCGCCGTTCTCAATATTCCGACACCCTGACAGCCGTCTATTACGCCAACGGTCTTTACGTGGCCACCAGCTATTATGAAGGTTATGGCTCGATTTATGTATCTTCAAATCTCAATACATGGACGGATTATTATCCGGATCCAGGGCCTGCGCTTTATGCCTTGGCTTATGGGAATGGCAAATGGGTTGCAGTTGGTTATCTGGGTGTAATCTGGACCTCAACCGACGGGACAGATTGGCAGATTCAAACGTTGGGAAGCGGAACAGACTTGACCGGAATCATCTACGCCCAGAAAAAATTTGTTGCAGTGGGTGACCAGGGGCTGACCATGAGTTCGCCCGATGGAATCTCGTGGTCAACGAACAATTCAACCACCACCGCCCATCTGAATGGAATCGTTTATGGGCAGGGTGTTTTTCTGGCAGTGGGTGTCAACGGCACCATGGTCCTCTCCACGGACGCAATTCATTGGAGTCCGCACAGTTTGAACACCTCGGCAAATTTTACCAGCATAGCGTATGGTGATGGCTACTTTGTCGTAGTCGGGTTGGAAGGCGAAATCCTTACCTCACCGGATTCCTGGTATTGGACGGTTCAATTGCCATCCTCCAGTTTCCCGCTTTTGAGCGTCGCCTATGGGGATCATAATTTTCTCGCGGTTGGCCAAGGCGGAATGATATTTCAATCTGACCCGTTCATCTATGTGAGCATTTCCAGATCAAACGTTCCAGTGCTGGGCGTCACCGGCCCGGCGAATTGTTTGATCTCAATACAAACCAACGCCAGCTTGAGCGCCGCATCTCCGTGGAACGATATCGCAACCATCTCACTCACCAACCAGCCGACCATTTGGAAAGACCAACAACCGAGTGCTTCCAGTCGGTTTTATCGAGTCAAGTTGCTGCAATAGTCAAAAGCATGGAACGCTGTGAATTATGCCAAAACCAATATTTGACTCCGACGAAACCATTAAATGGCTGACGAGCTTTGAAGGTGCGCGGCTATTGCCGCCGAAGAAATTTGCGCCCGACACGGAATTCCTGAAACGCCATGCTGAAAAATGTTTGGCCAAGCAGAGTCACATGAATTAACCACGAAAAAGAACAGGAGAAACAAAATATGTCTGAACGGAACAACGATCCCGAGTTGCAAGCGATGCAACAAGTAATCAAGGCATTGGAATCGCTCGAAAATGATGCACGCACGCGAGTCCTCACATACGTTTTTCAACGGCTTGGATTGTCGCTTGCCGCATCTAAACCAAATCCGCTGCCACTTGAAACGCAGCCGCCAGTGCCGGTAGCTAGCCCGGCAGCGCCAGTGCCAGGCGAGACAACCGTCGCTGACATCCGCAGTTTGAAAGAAGCGAAGCAACCCAAGTCTGATAACCAAATGGCGGCCTTAGTTGCATACTACCTCAAGGAAGTTGCACCAGTTAACGACCGCAAGGACGCCATCTCGCAGGAGGATATTGAAAAATACTTCAAGCAAGCCGGTTTTCCATTGCCGAACAGGCCAGCTATGACGCTGGTGAATTGCAAGCATGCTGGCTATTTTGACTCGGCGGGCGTTGGTCTTTATCGGCTCAATCCGGTCGGACACAATTTAGTGGCGCATGGTATGCCGTCATCGACGGCAGATGGAAACCGCCGCGTGAAAAAACCGAAAAGCAAGAAGGCGACAAAATAGTTTTCTGGGGTGTTGTAGATGAGCGATGCGAACCATGACGTATGGGAAAGTGTTGGCCAAAAGATGGCCTTGTTTCGCAGCGCCTTGGCACGATGTCGCTCGGTAAATGTCAACACGTCTTCGCTAAAGTCGCAGGCAAAAGAGTTAGTGCAGTTTTATTTCCGGCAAGCGCGTCCCACGTTACCCCCGCTTGGTTTCTCGGAAGAATCGCTTGGTGTGATTGATGGTGAGATGCAAGAGGTCTTGCGACTCAGCAATGGAAACAGCCGAAAATCTTACTACACGGATCACCTCAAGCGAATTGATTCCGAGCGCACGGTGATTGATTCCCAACGAGAAGTGCTGTTGAGCCGCAAGGCCGTAGCGGCGGCCACTGTTGTTCCGATTGGGAGATCAACAGTTGAGCAGGCGATTTTGACTACGCTGCAACAAGTCGTTCCGACTGCTGCATTGTCCTACGAGCAAGGCTGCCGTGATCTTGCAGACGTAACCCGAATTTCATTTCGAGGCGTTGCGAGCGAGTTCCGTGAATGTTTAAGAGAAGTCTTGGACCATCTAGCGCCAGACAAGGAAGTCATGGCGCAGCAAGGATTCAAGCTGGAGGACGGCCAAACGAGGCCAACCATGAAGCAAAAGGCGCGCTTCATCCTGCGCGCACGCGGCCAGGCCGCTACGGCCGCAAAAGCTCCTGAAGATGCTGTTTCCACCGTCGAGGAAAAATTTGGTGGTTTGGCGCGCTCCGTCTATGAGCGCTCGTCAATTTCATCGCACGTCACAACTTCCAGGGGCGAGGTCATACAGATCAAAATGTATGTGGACACTGTTCTTGCCGAACTCTTGGAAATCCATCGCAATCGCACCGTTTACCCGAAGATCAAAACGACCGCATCATAATGCGCCCAATTAACAAAGAGAGATTTGAAGCATTATGCAGATCTAGGCAACCGATGACGGCTTACGTCAGTCGAGAGGAAGGATGGTTTGCTGAAGAACCATCTTCAAGCAGCATCTGTGGACACGATTGTTTGTCCGGTAAGGCACAGCATTAAATCCGCGACCGGGTGGTGAACCGCGCCTTGAGCAGGGCAGGGTGGCAAGTGGTCCGGATTTGGGAATGCGATTTGGCCAAGCATCCAGAAACTTGCGTTCGCCGGATTCAGCGGGCGTTGGGTTGATTTCAGGTGTCGGGCATTCCCTAACTGCTTTTCTGCCGAAGACGACCTTTCTCGGCATCGCTCAAGGCATCCCAACATTCGACCAGCAATTTGTCCCGGCGAAAACCCAAGAAGGTTTCTGTGATGAAGAACAACGCCTTGTAGAACATAAAGCCGACGAAGAACCCCATCAGAATAGCGGCGAAATATGCAAGATAAACCCCCTGCTGTTCCGGGCTCAGGGTTCCGTGCTTCGTCAGCCGGCCTACATTGTTGAAATCTGACAGAAATCGGATGGTGATGAGGAACAACCACACCACCATGGCCAAAAGACACAACTGGACGACACCGGCGACATATCGCCATCGGTGCCACGTCCGCAACCCTTTGCGAATTCGTTCAATGTATTGTTCGTCCGAAAGTTTTTCCGGCCAGAGGGACATTCCCAGGACACGCATGATGTTATTTAAGGCGGGGAAGAACCATCTTCAAGCAGCATCTGTGGACACGTTTGTTTGTCCGGTAAGGCACAGCATTAAATCCGCGACCGGGTGGTGAACCGCGCCTTGCGCAGGGCAGGGTGGCGGGTGCTCCGGATTTGGGAATGTGGACTTCAGAAGTGCGGATTGCGGAATTCAGATTGCGGAATCCAGAATCCAAAAGCGATCAGGCTGGTTCAGCGGGTTCAGCGGGGGTTGAGCTGATTTCAGTCAATCGGCAGCGTGAAATGACAGCGTGGATAGCCTGAGCATCCCCAAAATTTGCTGCCGGGATTAGGCCCTTTCTCCGCAACCCGGATTACCAATTCACGTTCGCATTTCGGGCAGAACTTTCGTGTGTCATGTAACAGCTCCAGCACATCCGGGTCGAATCGGGCATCGGTGGATTCCAGCATTTGGGTCAGCCCAACTTCATTCACAATTTCAATGCCGTGCTTTTCGGCCAGTTGTCTTGCATCACCGGTATAACCGCGCAACGTGATGAATATGCCTTTTTGAGTGCCGGCATCTGTCAAAGCCCCTAGGAATTCCCGAATTGCCTTCACGCCGACGTTCCACGTTTTCCATTGCTTGCATTGGACCGCTATGCGCTGTCCATCCTTTTCAATGACTAAATCAATTCCGCCGTCGGGGTTTGCGCCGCCACGACGGGTGACGGTGTATCCCAGCTTCTGGTAAACGTGGCCAACCACTTTTTCAAACTGGAACCAATCCATCGAACGCAATTGTTCAATGAATCCGGCGGTAGTTGGTGGTTCCGGTGGCTGTTTAGATTTTGATTCATCCCCATCCGTTTTTTTATCTGGAGCGTGAGCCGGAAGTGTAAAGACGTTGCCAGCCATTGGCTGCATTCGGCGTTCGGTTGTTGCCAGTCGGTGGATGCCAATGACGATGGCACCGAAGGCTACAACTGCAAAAGCGATCAGGGCTATAATTCCGACGGCGAAAAAAATCGGGCGGAAATTCGGAATAAACACAGTGGCAAGTACGACAAGGCTCACAAACGCAACAATGGGTTCCAGCCAGTCGTTATCTCGTTTTCGACGCCGCGCCATATTCTCTGAAACACTGCAATTCCGATGCCGAAATCGAGGCGTGGAATCCGTGTTTATCCGTGTCCATTCCGCCTTCATTCCATTTCGGCGCGACAGGCCGTGGTTATGAATAAATGCCTGACGTTGTCACCAGGGCGAAGCGGGTGGAAGACGGAGTTCAGAGGTCGGAAGTCGGAAATCGGAGTTCGGATTGCGGACTCAGGCTTCGCTCGAAGCTACGCCGCGGCAAGATGCGGAATTGCAGATGCGATTCAGAATCTCTTGAAATAGAAGTCGTCGCGACTGAGGCCGAGGTCTTCGACGATGTCAGCGATTATGCCGCGAGGCACGTCGCCCGGATGCCACGCGAACGTGATGAGTCGGTCAGGACGAAATGGATTCGAGTAATGCCGGTGGCTCCCGGTGGTGCGAAGAAGTTCACAGCCAATCTCACGCAGACGACGGTCAAGTTGACGACAGTTCCAAGAGGGATATTTGCCCACAGGTCAGGCGGCGAGAACAAATTTGTCGCGGAAAGCGGCAGGGATGGGACGTCCGGTTTCGAGCAAAGCTTCCAAATGCGCCTTGGCGGCTTGTTGAAATCGCAGAGTGGCCTCGCCACGGTCGCGCCCGTGCGCGTGGCAACCGGGCAGCAGGGTGGATTTGGCAATCCACACGCCGTCTTCATCCTGTCGGAGCTGCACTTTCGAGAGTGGAACAATCATAACGGACATAAATTAACCCGTTTCGCGTTGGACGTAAAGGAGGATGGTTGATGCCCGATGTCTTTTCCAAAATCAAACGATCCGAGGTCATGTCGCGGCAACAAGGAGGCGGAACTGGCGCTGGTCAAAAGCTCGGTGGCCTGCCAAAAATTGGGTGCAGCCCTAATGTAATTGCCCAATGCAGAAAGAGCCGTGGTCAGGCGTGACAAGATCGCAGATTATCTGCTCAATTCCGCTCACCGCGAAAATGGCGGAAAGGCGGCTTTTTTTGAAGGACTGGGCTTTCGCCGGCGGGAATGGAAAACACTGGCCAAGGCATTGCAGGCATTGGCCATGCGGACAGACGTGGCAACCAGCACAGAGTCGCCACATGGCCGGAAGTATGTTATTGTGGGGCGGATTGAATCACCGTCCGGCCATGCCGCCGTGGTGCAGACGATTTGGATTGTGGACAAGGGACGGGATGTGGCCAGACTGGTCACGGCCTATCCGCGCAAAACATGAAAGACAATATGATCAAAGAACATGACCGGATTGTTTTGAAAAGAGACATCGCCGCCGAAGGTTTGAAGGCGGGAGACGTGGGGACGGTCGTGCATGTTTATCGCGACGGACTGGCCTACGAGGTGGAGTTCACGACGCTCGCCGGGGACACGGCAGCGGTGGTGACCGTGGAAGCGTCGCAGGTCCGCGCGGTTCATAAACGGGAAATCACCCACGCGAGGGAGTTGCAGGCGGCATGACGAACACAAAACAGGCAGTTTAAGCCGTTAGCCAGGTTTTGCGATCTCTGCGCTCTTTGCGGTTAAAAAAATCTGTGTGAATCCGTAATCTGCGGTCAGGATTTTTTCCCTGCTTTGTGGTCTTTTCGTTCCTTTGCGGCTGACAGGATTCGTTCCAGCTTTGCGTGCAGTCGCGCAAGCTTTTTCGGTTTCTCCGTCTCGCATTCCCAAATCACAATCGGGCGCCAGCCGAGTTTGCGCAATGCCCGTTGATGCAGTTTGTCACGCGCGGCGTTGCCTTCGAGTTTCTTCAGCCACCATTCGCGCCGGTGCGTGGGCGTAGTGCAATTCTTGCAGCCGCGATGCCGATGCCAGAAACAGCCGTGGACGAAAATGGCAATCCGCTGCTTCGTCACCACGAAATCAGGAGTGACGAAGCGGAGTCGAGGGACGAGGGACGAGAGACGAGGAAATTTTCGACACCTCACCTTTTTTCCTCGCCGCAGGAGTTTGTTTTCTCCCAACGACCCTCACCCGTCCTCCGGACACCCTCTCCCGCTCCCGCGGGCGAGGGACAG
>DATEGR010000239.1:0-8766 GCA_035279985.1 Verrucomicrobiia bacterium | reverse complement strand
TCCAGAACCATCTTTGATTTACGATTGACGATTTTCGATTTACGAAACCAGTGTAAGTTCGAGTGAGCGCGTAAATCGTATATCGTAAATCGAAAATAGGGGGACGCTTGCACGACCCGCTGTTTGAAATCAGTGTTTCGAATTCCTTTGCCAGTTCAAACCGGGATATTTGCCGTCCGGGCGTAATGGCGCCGGCACGGCTTTCATGAGCGCGGCGGGCGCGCCTTCATTCTCGACCCGGTCCACGGCGCTGACCGCAATGACATCCGGGGTGGCATGATCAAACGTCCAGGCTTTCTGGTTTGCCGGCAGAATTTCCGTCGTCCACACCCCGTTGATCCGGAATTGTAGAATCCACAGCCAGGCCGGTTCGGCGCCGGCGGTTGCCCATTCGGCCTGCAAACCGGCGCGGCTTTCACTGACGCTGAGCTTCGGCTTGTCGGGTGGAACGGAATCCAGCCACGGTGACGCGGGCACGAGCGCGGGTAGCGAATATTCGGCACGAACGACATCGGTTAACGCACGGTTATCAAACAGGTTGCGCAGGTGGTAAAAGATTTCGCCGCTGACACCGGGTTGTCGGCGGACAATCTGCATTTGCCGGAGGATTTCATCCGGCTTCCATTTGGTGCCGACATTGGAGGCGTTCAAGCTCGGCCACAGATGGCGATGTTTGACGTTCTGCTCCGACCACCATTGCAGCAACACGGGAAAACTTTGTTCCCGCTGGTCCACCGGCCAGTACAGTTGCGGCGAAAGATAATCGAGCCAGCCGCTGGCGAGCCACAGGCGGGAATCGGCGTAAAGCTTGGCGTAGGTGTCGAGTCCCTGGATCTGTTGCGGGAAACCCGGACGCCAGATGCCAAACGGGCTGATGCCGAATTTCACCCACGGTTTCAGCGCATGGAGGGAACGACAGGTGTTTTGGACGAACTGATTGACGTTCGCGCGCCGCCACTCGTCGCGGCTCATTCCGCTGGTGGTGCCGTATTTCCGCCAGCTGGCGGCGTCAGGGAAATCCACCGTACGCCCGTCCACATCTTTCTCCGGATAGGGGTAAAAATAATCGTCAAACGTGATGCCATCCACCTCGTACCGCCGCACCACGTCCAGAATGACGCTCAAAACGTGTTCGCGCGCGGCGGGTTCGCCGGGGTCGAGCCAGAGCAGATTACCGTAGCGATGGACCAGTTCGGGATGAGTGCGGGAAAGATGATTGAGCGCCGCCGGGGATCGGGCCTGGTTGGGCGGCAGCGACACCCGGAACGGATTAAACCACGCGTGCAGTTCCAGACCGCGCTTGTGCGCTTCCGCCACGGCAAAAGCCAAGGGGTCATAAAACGGTTCCGGCGCTCTGCCCATCCGGCCGGTGAGAAATTCCGACCACGGTTCGAGGGGCGAGGCATAGACGGCGTCGGCCATCGGGCGGACCTGCAAAATCACGGCGTTCAGTTTCAACTGTGCGGCGTGGTCGAGCAGCGCGATCAGTTCGGCTTTTTGGGTCGCGACACTCATGCCAGGCTGGGACGGCCAATCGAGGTTCGCGACTGTGGCCAGCCAGGCCCCACGAAATTCGCGCGGCGGCGGCGGCGGCGAGACCGTCGCCGGCATATACGTCGTGTCCGCCGCCAACGGGGCTGTGGCGGTCAACAAAACGAGCGCGAATAAAATCCGGATTGGGGCCATAAGGCGCTGATGAATAAGACGCTTTGGCCGGGAGATTGGCAAAGGTTTTTTTTCAGCAAACCATGCGGCATTTGACAAATTTGAGAGGCTGTGATTTACTTTGCGCGTTGCAGCCGAAGTCCGGCTTCCTTCCTGAAACCGGACGCGGGAGACCCAAAATCCGAAGAAATTCGGACGGGGCGAACGGTGCGCGGTAATGCGAACCAAGGCCACTTTCAAGGCCAAGCCCGACAGCTAATCTCGCAGGCATTTGGAAGGGCGAGCCTCTGAGCCGCGAAGTCCGCGGCGACCAAGTTCACCCAACGTAAAAATGTATTGCGGAGTGCTGTGCCTGTTGCCTGAACGCCGCGTTAAAGAATATGTTGGACGCAATCTATATTGGATTGGTTTGTGGAGCCTTCATGGGCTTTTTGCTGTACGTGATCGGCTGCCAAAAACTCTGACCAAATTTATGGAAAACCTCATTCTCGGAATCATTTCCGTGGCGCTTTGCGTTTACCTCATTGTCGCCATGCTTAAGCCGGAAAAATTTTAACCCACTGCCATGAACGCTCATCAATGGCTGGAACTCGCGGTTTACATTGCTGCGCTCGTCCTCGTTACCAGGCCGCTCGGTTTGTATATCAACCGCGTGCTCGATGCCAACGGCCGCACCTGGCTCGACCCGGTTTTTCGCCCGCTGGAAAAGTTCACCTACCGCGTCCTGCGGATTGACCCGGTAAAGGAACACGACTGGAAGCAATATGCGTTTGCCATGTTGCTGTTCAGTCTTGCAAGCTGCCTGTTTACCTACGCGATTTTGCGGTTGCAGCAATATCTGCCGCTCAACCCGCAAAAACTCGGTGCCTTGCCGCCGCATCTGGCGTTCAACACCGCCGTCAGCTTCACCACCAACACCAACTGGCAGAGTTACGGCGGCGAAAGCACGATGTCCTATTTCTCGCAGATGGTCGCGCTGGCCGTCCAAAACTTTTTTTCCGCCGCGGTTGGCATCGCGATTGCCGGGGCGCTGGTGCGCGGTATTGCGCGGCACACGGCACAGACCATCGGCAATTTCTGGGTGGACCTGACGCGCATCATTTATTATTTGCTGTTGCCCATCTGTCTGGTGCTCGCCGTGTTCTTCGTGTCGCAGGGCATGATTCAAAATTTCAAGCCTTACACCGTCGCCAGGCTCATTGAGCCGCAAACCATTTCCGTCCAGAAAACCGATGCGAACGGCAATCCGGTCGTGGATGCCAGAGGCAATCCGGTCATGGTGAACCAGACGCTCGACACCCAAACCATCGTGCAAGGGCCGATGGCATCCCAGATGGCCATCAAAATGCTTGGCACCAATGGTGGTGGTTACACCAACGCCAACGCCGCGCATCCGTTCGAAAATCCCACGCCGTTCTCAGATTTCTTCCAGATGCTCGCGCTCCTTTGCATCGGCAGCGCAATGACCTATCACCTGGGGCGCGAGACAAAAAATCAAAAGCATGGCTGGACGGTATGGTCAGCCATGTTTGTCATGTTTCTCGCCGGCGTTCTCCTTTGCTGGTGGGCGGAAGCCAAGGGCAATCCGATTCATCAGCAACTCGGCGTGGCCGCGGCTGATGGCAACATGGAGGGCAAGGAAGTTCGCTTCGGCATCTTTGATTCGGCGCTGTTCGCCACAGTGACGACCGACGCCTCGTGCGGCGCGGTCAATTCCATGCACGACTCCTTCACGCCGCTCGGCGGGCTGGTGCCGATGTTCAATATTCAGACGGGCGAAGTGATTTTTGGCGGCGTCGGTGCCGGACTTTACGGCATGTTGATTTTCGTCATCCTCGCCGTGTTTATCGCCGGGCTGATGGTCGGGCGCACCCCGGAATACCTCGGCAAAAAGATCGAGTCCTACGATGTAAAGATGACGTTGCTGGCGTTCGTGATTCTCGCCTTCATCATTCTCGGCTTCACCGCCTGGGCGTCGGTGAGCAACTGGGGCACATCCGGCCTCGCCAATCAAGGCCCGCATGGCTTGAGCGAAATGCTTTACGCCTACACTTCCGGCGCGGGTAATAACGGCAGCGCCTTTGCCGGCCTCAATGCCAACACCCCGTGGTGGGACACAACGCTCGGCTTTGACATGCTGCTGGGCCGGTTTGGCATGATTGTGCCGCTGCTCGCGCTCGCCGGGTCGCTGGCGCGGAAGAAAATCATTCCCGCCAGCGCCGGGACTTTTCCGGTGACCGGCATCACGTTTGTCGTGCTGCTCGTCGGCACGGTGATTCTCGTCGGCGCCCTGACGTTTCTGCCCGCGCTGACGCTCGGGCCGATCGTTGAGCATTTGCTGATGCTGAAAGGAACTTTATTTTGAAGAAATTCGTGGCAACGGACATGAGCCCGCTCTCACCAAAAATCAGGGCAGACTTACGCCGGCGGCTGCAAAATAAAAGATATGCAAACGAAAACTGTTTCCGTTTTTGACTCAAAAATCCTTTGGCCGGCGATTGGCGATGCGTTCACCAAATTGAACCCGCGGCTGATGATCAAAAACCCCGTCATGTTCGTCACACTGGTCGGCGCGGCCATCAGCACCGTGGACATTTTTCGCTCGCCCGGCCAGACGCTGTTCGTCGCGCAAATTGCGCTCTGGCTCTGGTTCACCGTGCTGTTCGCGAACTTTGCCGAAGCTGTCGCCGAAGGCCGCGGCAAGGCGCAGGCCAAGGCGCTGCGCGCCACTCGCACGCGGACCAGCGCCAATAAAATTTCCGACGACCGGATTGAAGTCGTGGATGCCGATTCACTCCGTAAAGGCGATGTGGTGGTGGTCCGCGCCACAGAAATCATTCCCGCCGATGGCGAAATCATTTCCGGCGCGGCCACCGTGGACGAATCCGCCATCACCGGCGAATCCGCGCCCGTTATCCGCGAGGCCGGCGGCGACCGCAGCGCCGTCACCGGTGGGACCCGCGTGCTCTCGGACGAAATCAAGATCCGTATCACGGCCAATCCGGGCGAAGGTTTTCTGGATCGCATGATCCAGCTCGTCGAAGGCGCGAGCCGCCAGAAAACACCGAACGAAATCGCGCTTACGATTTTGCTCGCGGCGCTCACGGTCGTTTTTTTGCTCGCGGTCGTCACCTTGAAACCGTTTGGCATTTACTCGGGCACAACCTTTTCCAACGCCGTGCTCATTGCGTTGCTGGTCTGTCTGATTCCGACAACCATCGGCGGTTTGTTGAGCGCCATCGGCATTGCCGGCATGGACCGTTTGCTTCAGCGCAATGTGCTGGCAATGAGCGGGCGCGCCGTCGAGGCGGCAGGCGATGTTGATGTTTTGTTGCTCGACAAGACCGGCACCATCACGCTCGGAAACCGTCAGGCCGTCGCTTTTCTGCCCGCGACCGAGGTGCCGACCCAGGAGCTGGCCGACGCCGCGCAACTCGCGTCGCTGGCCGACGAAACACCCGAAGGCCGCAGCATAGTCGTGCTCGCGAAGCAATTCGGCATCCGCGCCCGGACGATTCACGAGTTGCCACAAGCACACTTTGTTCCCTTCACGGCGCAAACGCGCATGAGCGGCGTGAATCTCGAGGGCAAACAAATCCGCAAAGGCGCGGCCGATGCGATTCGCCAGTTCGCGGGTGGAAAATTGCCGGCGGACATTGAGAAAATGGTCGAAACCATTTCGCTTTCCGGCGGCACGCCGCTGGTTGTCGCGACCCAACAACGCGTGTTGGGTGTGATTCATTTGAAGGACATCGTGAAAGGCGGGCTGTCCGACCGTTTCAGGCGCTTTCGCGCGATGGGCATCCGCACGGTGATGATCACCGGTGACAACAAATTGACCGCCGCGGCCATCGCGCAGGAGGCGGGAGTGGACCATTTTCTCGCCGAGGCGAAACCGGAGGACAAACTCGCCTTGATTCGCCAGGAACAGCAAGGCGGCCGGATGATTGCCATGATTGGCGATGGCACGAACGACGCGCCCGCGCTCGCCCAGGCTGACGTCGGCGTGGCCATGAACACCGGCACCCAGGCCGCCAAGGAAGCCGGCAACATGGTGGACCTCGACTCCAACCCGACGAAGCTGCTCGAAATCATTGAAATCGGGAAACAACTGCTCATTACGCGCGGCGCGTTGACGACGTTCAGCATCGCCAACGACGTGGCGAAATACTTTGCCATCATCCCGGCGATGTTGATGGTGACGTTTCCTGTCATCGCCCCGCTGAACGTGATGCACCTGCACAGCCCGGACAGCGCGATTTTAAGCGCGGTGATTTTCAATGCGCTCATCATCATCGCGCTGATTCCGCTGGCGCTGCGCGGCGTGAAATTCCGTCCATTGGGCGCGGTGCAAATCCTGCGCATCAACCTGCTGATTTACGGCCTGTGGGGCGTCATCCTGCCGTTTATTGGCATCAAACTCATTGACGTGATCATCGCCGGTCTGCACCTCGCGTGAACACTAAAACCGTCGGAGCCGAGGTAACGAGGCTCAAATTAAATAAAAAATGAGACTCCTCACGTCGTCTCCTACAAAATATTATGAAAAATATTTTTGCTGAATTCGGTCGTTCGATCGTGGCGACACTGTTCTTCGCCATCATTTGCTGTTGCCTTTATCCGCTGGTCGTTTACGGCGTGGCACAATTGCTGTTTCCCAACCAGGCCAACGGCAGTTTGCTGGTGGATAAGGCCGGGGTGATTCGTGGCTCGGCGCTGCTCGCTCAGAATTTTACCGGCGTCCAATACTTTCATCCGCGGCCATCGGCAGCAGGCGCGAACGGCTACGACGCCACCAGCTCCAGCGGCAGCAATCTTGGCCCGACTTCGTCCAATCTGGTTGCGAATCTCACGCAAAACATTGCGAATTACCGTGGGGAGAACGGTCTCACGACAAACACCCTGGTCCCGGCCGACGCCGTGACCGCTTCGGGCAGTGGCCTGGATCCGGATATCAACCCGGAAAACGCCGCTCTGCAAATCCCGCGCGTGGCCAGGGCGCGCGGGCTGTCCAAAGAACAATTGCGCAAGCTCGTCCGACAAAATACCCGCGATCGCGATTTCGGCATTTGGGGCGAGCCACGGGTAAACGTGATGACGTTGAACTTCGCGCTCGACCAGTTGTCACAAAAATAGTTTCTTTGCGGCGTGGAACCGCCCGCGATTGAACGGTTGAAGCCGGAGGATTTCCTGCGGCTCATCGAAAAAAGCCGGCTGGGGAAGTTGAAGATTTATCTCGGCCACGCTGCGGGCGTCGGCAAAACCTACGCGATGCTCGAGGAAGCGCATCGTCTCAAAAAGGCGGGCGTGGACGTGGTCATCGGCTGGGTCGAAACGCACGGGCGCAAGGAAACCGAGGCGCTGCTGGAGGGCCTCGAAATCATTCCGCGCAAAATAGTCGAGCACAACGGCCGGATGGTCGAAGTGCTCGACGCGGACGCCATTTTCAAACGCTATCCGACGGTTTGCATCATCGACGAACTGCCGTTCACGAACGTCGCCGGCTCGTCTCATCCCAAGCGTTATCTCGAGGTTCATGATCTGTTACTCACGGGCATCAACGTCATCACGGCGCTGAACATCCAGCACCTTGAAAGCCTGCATGACACCGTATTGCGCGCAACGGGCGTGGACGTACGCGAGCGTGTGCCGGACCGTTTTGTGCTGGAGGCGGACCAGGTTGTGAACATTGACCTGACGGCCGAGGAATTGCGTGAGCGGTTGAAGCTGGGAAAGATTTATCCCGCCGACCGCGCTGCCGCCGCGCTGGAGAATTTTTTCACCGAAGAAAACCTGAACGAATTGCGCGAACTGGCCCTGCGTGAAACCGCGGCGGCACTCGACCAACGCGCGCGCCCTGGTGCCAGGCCAAAACCGGATGTCAGCGAAAAAATCGCCGTTTTCATCAGCACCAATCCTGTCACGACGGCAAAACTTCTGCGTACGGCGTCACGCATCGCGGGGCGGTTGAATCGCGAATGGATCGCCGTTTATGTGCGCCGTAAGAAAGAGGATCCAATGAATATTTCATCGGATTTGCAGCGGAAGTTCATACAAAACATCCAGTTGGCGACGGAACTCGGCGGCCAGGTCACGGTTTTGGAAAGCGAAAATGTATGTGAAGCCCTGTTGAAGTTCTGTCGGGAAAACGATGTCCACCTGGTGGTGCTGGGCACGACGGAACGGCGCTGGTGGCAGTTCACGAGCCCCAATGTATTGCAATTTTTCCTGCACCACGCACCGGGCATTGACTTGCACATCGTGGATCCGAATGGCTGAAGTAAACTCCTGACTGAAACATGAACATAGGCGAATGGTTCGTTGCGGTGAAAAACCTGGCGATTGGCCGGTCGCGAAATTTTTATGACACAAAAATGTTTCATAAAACGTCGCTGATTGCGTTGTTTGCGTGGGTTGGCCTGGGGGCGGACGGTTTGTCGTCGTCGTGCTACGGCCCGGAGACGGCATATCTTGCCCTGGGGAATCACACCTTTCTGAGCCTGTTTGTCGCGGCAGCGACCATGATTACCATCGTGGTCATTTGTGCGAGCTACTCGCAAATCATCGAGGCGTTTCCCGGCGGTGGCGGCGGGTATGTGGTGGCGAGCAAGCTGTTGTCACCGACGGTGGGCGTCGTTTCCGGCTGTGCGTTGATCGGGGATTACATCCTGACGATTGCGATCAGCGTGGCCAGCGGCACGGACGCCGTGTTCAGTTTGCTGCCGGAACGCTGGCTGGATTACAAAACGGCATTTGCCGCGCTGGGCATTGCCTTTCTGACTCTGCTGAATTTGCGCGGCGTCAAGGAATCGGTGCTGGTGTGGGTCCCGGTGTTTTTTCTGTTCGTCGTTTCCTACGCCGTCGGCATTACTTATGGCATTTTCGCGCACGCCAGTGCCCTGCCCAATGTGGTCCACGGACTGGTGTCCGACGTGCACACGGATTATACCCAGATCGGTTTGTGGGGGCTCATTGTGGTGGTCCTGCAATCCTACAGCATGGGCGCGGGCACCTACACCGGCATTGAGGCGGTCAGCAATAGCGTGTCTGCCTTGCGCGAACCGCGCGTCCAAACGGGCAAACGGACGATGGCTTACATGG
>DATEGR010000238.1:0-2219 GCA_035279985.1 Verrucomicrobiia bacterium | reverse complement strand
GAAGTCCGGCAATACGTGGCTGCACTTTGTCGAAGGCGGTGACTTGCCGGCGGTTGGTTCCAGCGTGACGCTCAACGTGGACCGGAACCGCCGGAATGCCATTGAGCGGCACCATACCGTCACGCATTTGCTGCATTGGGCATTGCACGAGATCGTGAACCGCGACGCCTCGCAAAAAGGTTCATTCGTCGGCCCGGACAAGTTGACCTTCGATTTCAACAGCGGACCGCTGGCGCCACAGCAGGTGGCCGACATTGAAAAGCTCGTGAACGAACGCATTTTGGAAAACGCCGGTGTGTCGTGGGCGGAAGTCCCTTACGCCGATGTGAAATCGCGCAAAGACGTGATGCAATTCTTTGGCGACAAATACGGAGACAAGGTCCGCGTTGTGCAAATCGGCGGCCGGCCCCAAAAACTGGACGGTTATTCGATGGAATTGTGCGGTGGCACGCATACGCGGGCCACGGGCGAAATTGGCCTGTTCCGCATCGTGGGCGAGAGTGCGATTGCCGCCGGTGTTCGGCGCATCGAAGCCGTGGCCGGGTTGGAGGCATATCGCCGGGCCACCGACGAAGTGACGCTGATCCAATCACTCTCCGATAAGGTGAATTCACCGGTACACGAGTTGGAAAAGAAGATCGAGGCGCTGCTCGAACACCAGAAGCTGGTCGAGAGGCAACTCAAGTCCGCGCAGCAACGCGAAGCTTCCAACGCCGCCAGCCGTCTGCTGGAAGAGATTCACAAGGTAAACGAAATACCTGTCATCATCCACAACCTTGGCGCCGTGGACGGCGATTTCCTCCAGGCCGTCGCCGATTCGTTGAAGGAGCGTTTCAAGGGAGTGATTGTTCTGGGTGGCGGTCCGCAGTCTGGAAGCGTGGCGCTCGTGGCAGCGGTCACGCCGGATTTCGTATGGAAAGTTCAGGCCGGCAAAATCATTCAGCAGATTGCGCCGATCGTGGGCGGCAAGGGTGGCGGGAAACCAGACAATGCGCGTGGCGGCGGCAAGGACGCCAGCAAGCTCGACGAGGCGCTGGCTATGGTGAAAACGTTGCTGAGCTGAACATCCCAAACTTCATTTTGGTGCGCTTTTTTGAGGTATTATAGGTGTCCACGACAGATTTTGTCATTGATCGGCTTTTAACTGGCATTACCACAGTATTATGTTTATTATAAGGCACTTATGTTAATATTTTTCTTTTTCCCTGTTGCTGGATAATCGGCCGTTCTAAAATTCAGCCGGTATGAAACATAATCGGAGGCTAAACAAAGCCCCAAATGGCAATATTGTATTGAGGCAGATGCAGTTAAAGGATCTGCCTCCGGTTTTTCGACTGGGACAAAACCTTTTTACAGCTGAAGACTTGCCGACACTATATCGGAGTTGGGACGAACACGAGATTCTGGAATTGTTTCGTTCGGACGAAGAGACGTGCCTGGTGGCCGAGGACGATGAAAAGATCATCGGGTTTGCGTTGGGCTGCATGATGGATAAACCGCGCAGCGCCTGGCGATACGGCTGGCTGGAGTGGCTGGGCGTGGCGCCGGGTTACAAGCGGCACGGCATCGCCCGGCGCTTGTTGAACCACTTGACGCAGCTCTTCATTGATCGCGAAGCGCGCATCATGCTCGTGGACACCGACGAAGACAATGTCGATGCGCTGGCGTTCTTGCGCGACACAGGCTTCGGTCAGGAAACCCGGCATGTGTATCTGTCGCGAAACCTGGATGAACATCCCAAACGGCTCGGACGCAGGAACGGACACCGGAACGGCAAAGTCCATTAATTCGCAGTTTTCGTACTGGCAAATCCGATAAGCGCGCGGCGTCAAATTAATTTCTTATTTCCACGCAATCGCGTATTTTCTGGAGTAACTTGGAAGGTTCGAAGGGTTTTTCAAGGAAGGCTTCGTTGTCGCGGAGGGGAGAATCCTTGCCGGGCATGTTGTTGGCGTAACCGCTGCAGTAAATGATTTTCAGGTCGGGTTTGTCGTTTCGCAAGCGGTCGGCCAGTTCGCGGCCGTTCATGCCGTCGGGCATGACCATGTCGGTGACCAGGATGTCAATGCCCTCCCGGCGCTCGCGCCAGATTTCCAGGGCCTGCAGGCCCGAGCCGGCAGCGTGAATCTGGTAACCATGCCGTTCCAGCACACGTTGCATCAACCGGCGCAAGGCGATCTCGTCTTCGACCAGCAGAATCGTCTCGGTGCCGCCCGGCG